>CALFAC010000099.1 GCA_937927935.1 uncultured Bacillaceae bacterium | reverse complement strand
GCCTGTTTAAAGGGGGCATCATCAGAGGGGTGGTGTGGCCAAACCAGATCAATATAGATCTCATTTTCCTTTATTTTAACCTTTCTGTAATCATAAATTAAAGGAATATCTTTTAAAAAAGACACAAGTTGTGATTCTTCCAAATAGACGGGAGCCATCGTTTTAACTACTGGCTTATCGTGGTCCGCCTGAAATAGATGAAAGGGATTCAATAAAATAAAGAGCAGTATTAATAGAGCGGAAGCCATTAAAGCCAACCCTAACCCTTTCATTAATCTAAATTTAAGCCCATTCATTATAAAATCCCCCCTGTTGTATCTGTATTCACCAGGGGAAGCTAAAAGAATAAAAAAGCCGGAGAGCTTATCCTCTCCGGTTCTATTCACAACAAGGGTTCATAGACCGTTATTCTCCTTCAGCCATTACAGTGCCATAGCGAGTAATAATTTCGGCCTTGCCCCGCACCTTGACTGCCGATGTATGTTCCGTAAACTGAGCCAACATCACTTCGCCTTTGTCCAATTTCTCCGTATGATGGAAGCGGGTATCTTTTCCCCGTGTGAGGCCAATCACCTGAACGCCATTTTCTCGGGCCTTTATAATAAAGTAATCATGATTATGCTCCATAGCGATAGTGTCCCTCCTCAAAGAAAACGCTCAGTTTAGCTGCCTCTGATTAAACTAAACACTTCTGCCCTGGCTGCACTATCTTTTTCAAAACAGCCTCGAACAGCAGAGGTTACCGTTTTAGATCCCGGCTTTTTAACGCCCCTCATGGTCATGCACATATGTTCCGCCTCAACGACCACCACCACGCCGTGGGGATTTAACTTTTTCATAATGGTATCCGCTACCGTAGCCGTGATACGTTCTTGTAGCTGAGGCCGTTGGGCGACTGCCTCCACAGCTCTGGCCAGTTTGCTTAGTCCCGTTACCTTACCTTCTCTGGGAATATAGGCAACATGAGCCTTTCCGAAAAAGGGAACAAGATGGTGTTCACACATAGAAAATATAGGGATGTCTTTAACCAGGACAAGCTCTTCGTGTTTCTCTCCAAAAATAACATCAAAATAATGGCCTGGATCAACATGCATGCCTGCAAATACTTCTTCATACATATTGGCCACCCGCTTGGGAGTATCAACCAGTCCTTCGCGGGAAGGATCCTCTCCAATAGCTTCTAATATCAGACGAACGGCATGCTCAATTTTTGCTTTATCCACTCTAAATGGAGTGGTTGGGTTCTCTTCACCATCATCTTTTACAGGGGGCTCACTCTGTTTGACAGTTGAAACATCTATTTTTGACATAGGCGATACCCTCTCCTTGCATGGTCATTATAGCCAATATAGCATAACTGCCAGCTCGAAGCAAAAGAGAGGTGCAAAGTTTTTCAGGAAAAATAAAATGGGAGCTGACCAGAGTCGATCAACCCCCAAATCCTGAGACAGCCAGGAAATCATGACGACGTACGTCTATGTATGAGTTAGCCATTAACGACTTTTAATCCTTTGCCAGCACAACTTCTTTTAATCCTTTGCCAGGACGGAAGGCGGGAACTTTGCTAGCTGCAATATTGATCTCTTCACCTGTCTGGGGATTGCGCCCTTTTCGGGCCGCCCGTTCGCGAACCTCAAAATTTCCAAAACCAATGATTTGGACCTTTTCCCCTTGACGCAATGCTTCAGAGATCGCATCAAAAACAGCATCCACAGCCCGCGCTGCATCTTTTTTGGTTAAATCAGTCGCTTCCGCTACCTTGGCAATCAGTTCGGTCTTATTCATCCTATCACCTCCTTCCTCACATTTCCTATTCCCTTTCATTACCGAATTTACAGCAGATTATACGTCTCAGGCGTCATTTCAGTCAATTTAATGCAATGGGAACGCATTTTTCAGCAGCTTTTTCTTGTCTTATGGTAATACACCATTTTAAAAAAAGCAACAGCAAAAAAGCCTCCAAATAGTTGGAAGCTCCTTAACAAAAATAATATTTATGGTTCGCGGTGCTAAAGGATAATGGCGATCAGACCACCAGATCCTTCGTTGATCATTCTTTCTAATGTTTCTTTTAATTTATACCTGGCATTTTCAGGCATGCTGGCCAATTTGGCTGAGATGCTTTCCCGAACGATGGAGTGCAGCGAACGGCCAAACACATCGGATTGCCAGATGGAAAGCGGATTCTCTTCAAAGTCTTGCATCATGTACCGGATCAGCTCTTCACTTTGTTTTTCCGTACCAATTATGGGAGCAAACTCTGCTTCCACATCCACCTTAATCATATGGATGGAAGGGGCTGTTGCCTTTAAACGAACCCCAAACCGGGAGCCATGCCTAATAATTTCCGGTTCAGCCAAGGTCATATCCTCCAAGCGGGGAGATGCAATTCCATACCCGGTTTGCTGAACCATTTTAAGGGCATCCGCTATATGATCATAGGCTCGCTTGGCTGTGGCAAACTCTTGCATCAGCTGGAGTAAATGGTCTCTCCCTCTGATTTCTACTCCAACAATCTCTTTTAAGACCTGATCATAGAGGTCATCAGGCGCACTTAGATCAATGTCGGCCACCCCAGTTCCCATGTTCATGCCGGCCAATGTGGCATCTTCAATAAAATCATATTCTTCAAAATTTCCGATCACCCGATTAACGTCCCTTAAGCGGCGGATATCTTTTACTGTTTCCCGGACGGCCTCCTCATAATTTTTCCGCAGCCAATGATCTTCATTGAGCACCATCACCCAGCTGGGCAAATTAACATTGACCTCATGCACTGGAAATTCAAAAAGTACCTCCCGCATCACGTTGGTAAAGTCCCGTTCATCCATCTGCTCTACACTGGCGGCCATGCAGGGGACATCATATTTTTCGGTCAGTTCCTGCCGCAAAGCTTCCGTTTCAGGACTGTGTGGTTTTGTTGTGTTAATCAGCACAATAAAGGGTTTGCCGACTTCCTTTAGCTCGCTGATCACCTGTTCTTCGGCTTCAACATAATCTTCCCGGGGAATATCGGCAATACTGCCATCGGTTGTTACAACCACACCCAAAGTTGAATGTTCCTGAATCACTTTACGGGTCCCTATTTCTGCCGCTTCTTGAAAGGGAACGGGTTCGTCATACCATGGCGTGTTCACCATACGGGGGCCATTTTCATCTTCATATCCTTTGGCACTGGGAATCACATACCCAACGCAATCGATGAGGCGAACATTGATCTGTAAGCCATCTCCCACCTGTATTTCCACCGCTTGATTAGGCACAAACTTCGGTTCGGTGGTCATGATGGTCCGTCCAGCAGCGCTCTGGGGCATTTCATCCTGAGCTCTAATGCGATCAGAATCGGAAGCAATATTGGGAATCACCACTTGTTCCATAAAGCGTTTGATAAACGTTGATTTGCCCGTGCGAACCGCTCCTACTACGCCTATATAAATATCGCCCCCGGTTCGTTCCGCAATGTCCTTAAAAATATCCACCTTTTCCACACAATCCCCTCCTGTCTGATCTCAACCGATCGTCTGTCAGACACCATCCGCTATAACCTTGTACATGAATGAGGACAGTATAAATATATGTACCATTCGGTCAATTATGACAGCCAATTGCTTTAACATTCATTGCAAGACAAGGTGTTCTAACATAAACATATGTCGTCAATACAAAAATATGCCAGCCACTTTTTCGTCTAAAAAGAAAAAGGCCGGTTTTTCACCGGCCACCCAATCGATGAGGTTCCCTGGAAATGGTGTGGAAATCTATATCAATACCTTTCCCAACTGGGAATTAATACCGGCTCCCCATCTTGCACAGCATAGGGGAAGGAATGGGCAGGGACAAAGGGGGATCCTTCTGTTAACAAGTAGCGAATATCCTCCCCCTCTTTAATGTCCAGGGGCTGCTTCTGCTGTAAGCGCTGATAAAGATCGAGACGATAATCGATGCCCACTTCCCCCCGCTGATCCACAATTAACGGTAGGTATTCGCCTGAATACGGGCTTTGAACCATAGGCACCTTCTTTAAGCCAAGCTCTTTATAGTTTAAGGTGAAATAGCCACCTTCCAGCATCTGGTCGATGGGCAGAAAGGGATGTCGCTCTAAATAGGCGTTAACCCTGAGCTGCAAATCGGCCACCGTTTGGGAATGACGCAAGTTAATCACTTTGACTTGTGGATCTGTCTCAACATTAATCAGGACGTAGCGATAGGGTCCCCCTCGCTCAAAGGAATTGGCCGGGGGATCGCTCATGTAGCGGGGAATCAACTGATTAAAATCGATGGCATAGCGATGGTAAAACGGAGTGTCCTGATCAAACGTTTTAATGGGGAGTAGTCCTGTCTCCTGATGAAAACGATCTACACTTTCCTGCACCATGGCCAGCTGCTCCGGGTAAGGCGGTGCTGTATGTTCTTTGTGGGCATAGGGATACATACAGCCAGCAAGCAACAAAAGAATCATGACCGAAACAATCCCTAACTTCCGAGTCATCGAGGCCCTCCTTATGCACGCGATCTGTTTTAAACGGAGAAGAGAACAATAACAATTAATAAAAAGGCGAGGCCTAACAACCCATAAGCAGCGGCTGACAGGATCAATTTAAATAAGCCCCTAAGCTTTTTGCGGGCGCCAAGAATAAACAGGTTAGCCAAAAACATGGTAATGATGGCCACCAGAGCCACCAGCATTTTTGTCAAGGGATCCAATTCTGACACTCCTTTGTGAGCCGAGAAGCAGTGCTAACATCTCCATTGTAGTAAAAGCCTTGCGGTGGAACAAGCCTATTCATAAAAACGAAGCCAGGCTGCTAAATAGCAGCCTGGTTGATGGGTCTGCGCTTATCCAACTAGAGCCCGCACTTTAACTGCGCACCACAATGGTTACAGGTGTTGCAACCCCCGATCTCTTCCACCGTACCCTGGCGACAGATGGGACATGTTTCCCCAATTTCGGTACCATAAGTGACATCGGTGGCTCGCAAATCTGGTATGGTTTCCACCACGTATTGTTTTTTGCGCTCCTCACTTTCCCATTCTTCAAACAGGGTTTGATTTTCGTCAAAGGTGTTATCTTCCGGAGTAAGGGTAAGCACCTGGGCATCTCGAGAACCATCCACATATACCGTACCGCCCTTAGCTCCCCCCTTGTGCAAACGTTCATAAATGGTTTGAACTTGCTGCACTGAGTATCCCTTTGGCGCATTGACGGTCTTGCTTAATGAGCTGTCCACCCAGCGCTGAATGACACACTGCACATCAGCATGCTGTTCTGGTGTTAAATCCATGGCCGACACAAACCACTCCGGCAAATGATCAGGGTCACATTCAGGGTGCTCATCCAGATATTCTTGAACAATATCCGCTTTCACTTCAATAAATTTACCTAACCTTCCGGAGCGATAATAAGTAAAGGAATAATAAGGTTCCAGACCGGTGCTCACTCCCACCATGGTTCCCGTTGACCCCGTGGGAGCCACCGTCAAGAGATGGGAGTTACGAATGCCATGCTTTAAGATGTTTTGGCGGATATGTTCCGGCATCCGTTTCATATAGCCGGTATTAATAAACGCTTCCCGCAGCTTTCTTGTTTCCTCCTCCGTTTTACCAACCAAAAAGGGGAAACTCCCTTTTTCTTTGGCCAATTCAATGGACGCTTCATAAGCGGTTACCGCAATCTCTTTAAAGATTTGATCAACCACCCGATTACCCTCTTCGGAGCCGTACACCTTTTCCATATAAATTAGAGCGTCATGGAGGCCCATCACTCCCATGCCAATCCGCCGTTCCCCCTTGGCTTGCCGAGTGTTCTCCTCCAGAAAGTAGGGGGTGGCATCGATCACATTATCTTGCATGCGCACGCCGATGCGCACCGTTTTTCTCAACTTTTCAAAGTTAAACTGCTTGGTCTTTTTGTCCACCATTTGGGCCAAATTGATGGCCGCCAAGTTACATACGCTGTATGGAGCCAACGGCTGTTCCCCGCACGGGTTGGTGGCCACCACCTTTTGTCCATATGCTTTGGCATTGGTCATCTCATTGGCATTATCGATAAAGAAGATGCCGGGTTCTGCCGAGTAGGTAGCGCAAATATTGATCAGTTGCCACAACTCCCGTGCTTTGATCCGCTGATACACCCTCACCTTATATCCCTTAGCTTCCCATTCTCGCACATCCCCCATCTTATGCCATTCTCTGTTATAAATCTCCATTTCTTCAGGCGTCATATTTTCGACGTCGGGGAAGCGCAGTTCATATTCTTCATCATTTTCCACAGCTTCCATAAACTCTTTGGTTAAGCAGACCGAAATGTTGGCCCCTGTCAAAAAGTCGGGATCATGTACAGAATAGGTGCCTCCGTCAGCCAGCTTTTCCTCCACTTCTTTAATCACTTCAGGACTAAAGGGCGATTCCTTAGACTCCCTATGGATGGAGAGGATCGCTTCATACATCTCAATCTCTGTGGGTTTCAAGGGAGTAAACTTTAATTTTTCCTTGGCCGCTTTCTTAATTCGCTCATCTTGGGCTTTTTCAATAATGAAGCGCAGCACCCTTGGATTTTGCATCTTGGAGATAATAAATTCGATAATATCAGGGTGCCAATCGGCCAGCATGATCATCTGGGCTCCCCGCCGACTTCCCCCCTGCTCCACCAAGTGGGTCAGCTTGGCGATATCATCCAGCCAGGAAACGGAGCCGCTGGACTTCCCGTTCACTCCTTTACACAAGGCACCCCGCGGTCTTAATGTGGAGCCATTGGTCCCAACACCACCGCCTCTGCTCATAATTTCCATCACTTTTTTCCGATGTTCAGCAATACCTCCCCGGGAATCGTGGGGAAAGGGCATCACATAACAGTTAAAAAAGGTAACGTCGATATTGGCTCCTGCCCCATACAAAACCCGACCAGCCGGCACAAAGTTCATGTTGACCAGCTCATGATAAAAATCCTCAAAAGCTTTCTGGCGCTGATTCGGATCTTGTTCCACCTCGGCCAAGCCAGTGGCCACCCGTTTAGCAATTTGCTCATAGTAGATTTCCAAGGGCTTTTCCACCACATCGAGGGAAACTTTAATAATCCCCGTCTCTTGCTCTCTTGGATCGTCCAGGACTGAGCGGAAAGATTCATCCACGAGGACAAGGGCCGTGTTACTCGTGCGGTCCATTTCAAGAACAAAACCGTATCCCCTGGCCGGAAACTTGGGATCTTCTTTAATGGTTAAAACAACAAAATCACCTTCTTTTAAGGTGCGTTTCTCAATATCTTTAAACGAATAGCGGTCTAGCATCACCAAGCGGGAAACGCCCTTTAAAGCCCGATGCATGTCCGGTGTAATGGGATGAACCTGAGGAAAGTGTTTAATATCCTCATTGAGCTGCTCAATATTAATCTCCATCGCTTCTGGTCGTGATGCGATCATGGGGTTCATGAAAAAGCCTCCTCCACTCATAAAAATCACTGCTTCTTTCCATCAGATGCATCTGTCAATATGTATCAGTCCAAAAAATGTAACTCTAGCTTAACACAGTTTACACAAAAGCACAATATATAGTATCTTCTTTTTTTAAGAAACACAATATATCGTCCTTTATGCTCATTTCCTCCGCCAAGGTAGGAAATTAAACTTTTTATGTTCAAGCCTTTGCTGTTTGTGTAAAATAGGTCATTATATGAATAGGAGGCGATAGCGTTGAGTCAAACCGACCTTGTCTTAATTAATGAGACGTTGGTTCTACGCCCTGAAGCCAAGGTAGATATTGAAGACCGGGGCTATCAATTTGGCGATGGCATTTATGAAGTGATTCGCGTCTACGATGGTCGTCCTTTTTTACTAACTGAACACTTAGAGCGGCTAAAACGAAGTGCTGATGAGATCTCCCTCTCCCTTCCCTTATCCCTTGGTGAGCTGGAACAAAAACTGGTGCATCTTGTAGAACAAACCGCCTGTCACAGCGGCATCATCTATCTGCAGCTCACCCGGGGTGTGGCTCCCCGTAACCATGGTTTTCCTTCAGCCGATACTAAAGCTCAACTGGTGGCTTACACCAAACCGCTGGAGCGTCCCCTCTCCCAACAGGAAGCAGGCATTACGTGCGTTTTAGTGAACGACATCCGTTGGCTGCGCTGTGATATTAAATCGATCAATCTGCTGCCCAATGTGCTGGCCAAAGAAGAAGCCTTAAAACAGGGAGCCTATGAGGCGATCCAGCACCGAGACGGCGTGATAACTGAAGGAAGTGCCTCCAATGTTTTTATGATTAAAGATAAAAAAATTTACACCCATCCCGCCAATCATTTCATTTTAAACGGTATCACTCGTCAGTTTGTCCTAAAGCTATGTTCCCAACTTAAGCTTAGTGTAACCGAACAAACATTCGGTGTCAATCAGCTTTTGGATGCGGATGAAGTCTTTATCACCAGTACAACCAGCGAGATCATCCCGGTGATTCAGGTGGATAACCAGCGTATCGGCCTTGGAAAGCCTGGCCCTATCACCCGCCAATTACAACATGCTTTTGAAAGCGCTCTTAATCAGGTTCTTTCGAAAGCCACTGCCAAAGAATAAAAGCAGATGGTTTAACGCCATCTGCTTTATTTTTTGCAACGATATGCTTTACTTTCTAAAATTCCACTCATCACAACCATATTTTTCTCTCGCCAATTGCTGAGCCAATTCCCATTCCTCTTCTGTGAGCGAATCAGTCACCAACTCAAGATTGAGGGCTGTGGCAAATCCTTGTTTAAAGATGGGGCTGATCTCTTCCACAGTAACCGGCTTGTCTAACAGTTGATTAATAGCTACCGCTTTATGGACAAACTGTTTTTTCAGTCTCTCCTTGAGCCGTTCATGACTAAATTGAAACAACTCAAATAACAGCTCCACATCAAGATCAAGTAAGATGGAACCATGTTGCAAGACCACGCCCCGCTGTCGCGTTTGGGCGCTTCCGGCCACTTTACGCCCCTCCACCACCAGCTCATACCACGAGGAGCTATCAAAACAAACACTGGAACGTGGTTTTGTTAAGGCGGCCTGTTCTTCAAGTGTGCGGGGAACAGCAAAATAAGCATCTAGGCCTAGATCTAAAAATCCATGCAATAAGCCTGTACTAATCACCCGATACGACTCGGTGACCGATTCCGGAATCAGCGGATGATCTGCCCTCACCACCACGCTGTAGGTCAGTTCCTGATCATGCAAAACAGCCCGTCCTCCTGTGATTCGGCGGACAAAACCTAAGCGGCGGGCTTTTACTTGGTGCAGATTAATTTCTTCCCTTGCTTTTTGAAAATAGCCGATGGATAAAGTGGCCGGCTGCCAGGTATAAAACCGGATGGTGGGGGGCACACGTCCTTCGCTATGCACGATCAACACCGCTTCATCGATGGCCATGTTTAAAGCAGGATCTAACTTGGGTGTCTCAATGAAACGCCACTGTTCTCGCACCGCCCTAACCGCTCCCCCTTTCCTCTCTTAAAAGCCTAAATGTTTCCCTTTCTTGATCAGTCATAAGGAAAGCCCCTTTGGCTCATACTAAACGTAACTTGTGTCCAATTTAAACGGATGATTCTTTCAAAGCGGTTCCCCAGTCAATTAAATATCATTTTATCATCATTCTCCCCCGCTAGGCTACTTTCACGCTGGGCCCAAGCAAGATGAGCAAAATCAAAGGGTGAGACCGCATGGATATTCCCATTCTCTTTAAGCATGATTGGCTAGACGTGATGGAACAAAAAATAAAAGCTGATGGACCTTGGGATCAGCTGGAATTTTTCCAGCTGGCGCTTAAAGCCACCAAAAGTTTGCTGGTGCCCGATTTTAACTCCCTGGCCTGCTTAAATCATCTCAACGATTTTAAACCTTATCCTCATCAAGTGGAAGCCGCATTAAAAGTGATCACGGAGATGCACGGCCGAGCCATCCTGGCCGATGAGGTGGGCCTGGGTAAAACCATTGAAGCTGGCCTGATTTTAAAAGAATATATGATTCGGGGCTTGGTTAAAAAAGCCCTCATTTTGGTTCCCGCTTCCCTGGTGTTACAGTGGACCAAAGAGTTGAACCAAAAGTTTTCCATCCCAGCCGTCGCCCAAAGGAAGGAATACATGTGGAAGCAATGTCCCATTTTGGTCGCTTCTTTAGATACGGCTAAACGTTCTCCCAACCGGGAGCACGTTTTGGAACAAGAATACGACTTAGTCATTGTGGATGAGGCCCATAAACTGAAAAATCCCAGATCGAAAAACTACGAATTTATGCTGCAAGTAAAGAAAAAATATTTTCTCTTGCTGACGGCCACCCCCATTCAAAATGAGATTGATGAGTTGTTTCATTTGGTTTCCCTGTTGCGCCCCGGCCTGTTAGGGGAATCAGGAACCTTTTCCAACCGCTTTGTTCAAGGGAAAAGAAGAACCAAAAATAACGCCCAGCTGCAAGCTTTGCTCAATAAAGTGATGATCCGCACACGGCGTAAAGATCAGGGGATTATCCTCACCAATCGGCACGTGTATGACTTTTACTTAGACTTGTCCCCTGAAGAAAAACGGCTGTATGAAGCGGTCACCGCTTTTGTGAAGGAATATTATCATGAAAAACAAGGGCAGGCGGGCGGCTTTTCCTTGATCACCTTGCAAAAAGAGGTGTGTTCAAGTAAAGAGGCCGCCTTTTTCACCCTGTATAACATGTTTCACAAACTGCCGGAACATTCCCCCCTGAGAGAGAAAGTGGGGGGATTAATCGAAATTATTAAAGAGGTACGGGAACACACCAAAGCTAAAAAAATGTTGGAATTGATTAAAGAGATTAATGATAAGGTGATCGTCTTTACCGCTTATCGAGCCACCCAAGATTATCTGCAGCACATCCTGCACGAAAACGGCATCAGTTCCGTGCCCTTTCGAGGCGGTTTTGGACGCAATAAAAAAGATTGGATGACCGATCTTTTCCAAAAGAAGGCCCAGGTGCTGATTGCCACTGAAGCCGGTGGTGAAGGGATTAACCTGCAGTTTTGTAACCACATTATCAACTACGATCTGCCTTGGAATCCCATGCGAATGGAACAGCGCATCGGTCGCGTGCATCGTCTGGGGCAAACCCGCGATGTTTATATTTACAATTTAACCACTAAAGGGACGGTTGAAGCCCATATTTTACAACTGCTTTATGAAAAAATCGATCTGTTTGAAATGGTGATCGGCGAGTTGGATGATATCTTATCCCGCCTCAATCTATCCCAATCGTTGGAAGATAATATCGCCGAAATTATTTTTCAATCGGAATCAGAGCGAGAAATGGAGATCAAACTAGAAAACTTATCGGCCTGTATCCGTTCCCTCAAAGACAATCTACACCAAGAAGACCATCTGGCTGCTGAATAAAGGGGAGGCATCTTATGGACAAAGAGGAGCTGTACCACTACGTGATGCGTTATCTAAACGCACGGGATTGCACCATCCTGGAGCAATCCCCTTCCCATATTACCACACGCCTTTCTGAAGCGGCAGATCGGGAAATTATGAATCGGCCCTACTACTGGCTCTATGTGGAACGAACGGGGATTGAAGGGGAACCAATGGAGATCACTTTTACTTTTGACCCTGATAAGACGTTTGATGATAAGCGCCGAACCGAGTTGATTCACCTGGGAAGTCCTCGGCTGCATCTCATTTTTGAAGCTTGTCAAAAAAATGGGCGGTTTATCCGCCTCTACCAAGAAAGCAGCATGTCCAAATCGGGCGCTTTAACCCCTTGGCTCTGCATCAATTACAAAATATCGTTTATTAGTGATCAAAAAAAAGATCTGTTCTACCCTTTAGGTTTTAACCTGATCAACGGGGAGATTATTGCCCCTTTTGACAAGCTATTAGATCACTATTGTCTTACGCCAAAAATTCCGGACTATCATTTTACTTTGGCTCCTATTTTTTCATTAAAGTCGGCGGTAAAACGGATCGAACTTTACTTAAGCCAATATTTAAAACAGATGGATCATTCTTGGGCAGTGGAGGCCAGGCAACGCCTTAAGCAAGAGGCTGAGTTAATTCGCTCCTTTTTTGAAAACGATACGGAGAGGGAAACGATTCTTAAACGCAGGCTGGCAGAACTAGAGGAGTATGAGCCGCGGATTGAGGTGGCCGCCATCAATCTTGGCTTATTTTATCTTGAAACCCATCCTTTGGAAAAGGCGACCCACAATTTAAAGGCGGAGCGAAAAAACATCGCTAGCGCAGCGGGCACTAACCCAAACCAGTAGTAATGCCAAGGCCCCCGCTCTTCCTTGCGCTCTTGCCTCTGTTTTTTTCGCTCCTCTTGCGGTGTGACCGCATAGCGAACAAATTCCTGGGTGATAAATTTAACCAATTCGTTCATCTGACTCCCTCCATTCCAACCATAACTTATTAATGGTGACCTTACCTTAATAACAGCATACCCGCAAAAAGCGACGGCTTATACGCCTCCTTTTTAACACGTGTGTTGGAATGGAGCCG
>CALFAC010000098.1 GCA_937927935.1 uncultured Bacillaceae bacterium | reverse complement strand
CGTTATCTTCAGCGTATGGCAAAAATTCGGTGGGCGAGATGGGGCCGATGGCAGGATGGGTCCAGCGCAGGAGGGCCTCCGTGGCCCTGATCGTCCCGCTCTGCAAATCAACCAGAGGCTGATACGCCAAATGAAACTGGTGGTTGGCCAAAGCCTGATGGAGCGCATTTTCCAAAACGAGGCGTCTTTTCATGCTTCGTTTTAACTCCGGTGTGTAGAATCTGAAGCGGTTGCGCCCCTCTTTCTTGAGATGAAAAACGGCCAGCTCAGCATTGGCTAGCAGTGTGCGAACGTCTTGGCCGTCTCGGGGATAGAGGCTGATGCCGATGCTGGGGGTGACAATATAGTGGTTCTGCTTCACCTCCATCGGCATGGAGAGTTGATTTAACAGTTGTGTTCCTGTTTCGTTAATGTGGGCGAAAGTGGCCTGGCTAAGATAACAGGCAAACTTATCCCCATATAAGCGGCAGACGCTTCCGCTCGGGTGTATCAAAGTGTGAAGGCGGCGCCCCATTTCCTTTAAAATCTCATTTCCTGTCTCATAGCCCAGGGTATCGTTGATCGCTTTAAAATGGTCAAGATCGATATAAAAAACGGCATGGCACATATCTTGATCCACGGGGACAGCCAAAACGTGCTCCAACTCCTGTTTAAAGGCCGAAAAGTTGGGCAGCCCGGTGACGGGGTCCAACGCTTTTGGCCGGCTCTTTTCACTGTAGCTTGGGGAAGAGGGTTTTGCCTCGCGGATATAGAGCGCAAGCACTTCCCGGGCGGGCTGGATGCTCACTTCCAATTGGCGCTCTAGGGGAAGAGACCAAACTTGCGTCAGAATGGGTTCCTGTTTGGCCCGAGCGCTCTCCAGAAGCTGTTTTAAAGAAGCGCCTGCAAAATGGGGCGCTAGACTGTCGATGGTGGTATCTCGCAGCTCGTCACTTTTTAAATGAAGCAGCTTTTCTGCTGCCGGGTTCACATAGACCACCTGATTCGCCTCATTTAACAGAATAAACCCATCCCGCATCTGTTCCAGCAGGGTGAGCATGGTGTAGCCTGAGCGGCTTAACAGAGCTTCCACCGCATGTTCCTGGGAAAGGGTCTTTTGCCCTTTGTGTTTATGGGGTGTATGGGGTGTGTGCTTGTTTGGGTCCACAGTGAGTGCCCACCTTTCTTTCGCTAGGGCCGTTCGCCAATCATTGTCTAAGCCCATCACTTTCTTAACAAGGGATAGTCCGTATTTACCACAGCGAGAGGCTCGTTTGGCTCATACCGCTTGTCCGTCCAAAGTCTTCGCCCGGCGACGTTGTCGAATGGTGTCGCTGATCCTGTGATTTCTTGACGAGTGGTATAGGGCGAGTGGTATCGGTTTTTCCCTTTTACAGGCGGTGGAAAATGGTGCCTTTAGACGCAAATTTGGTCAATTTTGGCATATTTTTTAGTTTATCTTAACGGATAACGCCGGTCAGTTCAATAGAAATATGAAAATTTTGTGCAATTATCTGACACAATCCGACGTTGTATCTGAAAGGCTTCATTTGTTAAAATGAGTTTAATGTGATCTTGCGAGCGAACAAGGGAGCGATGGTGAATGCTCGGATGGTTGAAGAAATGGGTAGGGGATCCGACGGAACGGGAGCTGGAAAAGCATTGGCGGACCGTGGAACAGATCAATCAGTTGGAAGCGGAGTGGTCCCGCCTATCGGATGAACAGCTTAAAGGAAAAACGGCACAGTTCAAGGAGCGGCTGGCCCAGGGGGAAACGCTGGACGACCTGTTGCCGGAGGCGTTTGCCACGGTGCGGGAAGCCGCCAAGCGGGTGTTGGGCATGCGCCATTTTGATGTGCAACTGTTAGGGGGCATCGTCCTGCATCGGGGTGACATCGCCGAGATGAAAACAGGGGAAGGGAAAACATTGGTGGCCACCCTCCCTGCCTATTTAAATGCCCTTACAGGCCAAGGCGTCCATGTGGTGACGGTGAATGAATACCTGGCCCGGCGGGACAGTGAACAGATGGGCCAAATTTACCGCTTTTTAGGCCTGGAGGTGGGCTTGAACATCAGCGGTTTGTCCCAGCAGGAGAAAAAAGAGGCCTATGCGGCCGATATTACCTATGGGACCAACAATGAGTTCGGCTTTGACTATTTGCGGGATAACATGGTGCTCTACAAGGAGCAGCGGGTGCAGCGTCCCTTGCACTATGCCATTGTGGACGAGGTGGACAGCATCCTGATCGATGAGGCCCGCACGCCCCTCATCATTTCCGGTCAAGCGCAGCAATCCACCCAATATTACAAGCTGGCCGATCGGTTTGCCGCCAGCCTGGTGAAGGATAAGGATTACACCATTGATGAAAAAGGAAAAAATGTGATGCTGACCGATGAAGGGGCGGCTAAGGCGGAGCGCTATTTTGGCATTGACAATCTGTACGACCATGCCAACGTGATGATTAACCACCATATTTTGCAAGCCTTAAAAGCGCGGGTGATTATGCGCCGCGATGTGGATTATGTGGTGGAAAACGGCGAAGTGGTGATTGTGGATGAGTTTACCGGCCGTCTGATGCATGGTCGCCGCTATAGCGATGGGCTGCACCAGGCCATCGAGGCTAAAGAAGGCCTGGAGGTGCGCAAAGAAAGCATGACCCTGGCCACCATCACCTTTCAAAACTACTTCCGCATGTACAGGAAGTTGGCCGGCATGACCGGGACGGCCAAAACGGAAGAGGAAGAGCTGCGCAACATCTACGGCCTTGATGTGTATGTGATTCCCACCAACAAGCCCATGATTCGGCAGGATCTGCCCGATGTGATTTACAAAACGGAGGCGGCCAAGTTCCGGGCGGTGGTGCGGGAGATTAAGGAGCGACACCAAAAAGGGCAGCCCGTCTTGGTGGGCACCGTCTCCATAGAGAAATCGGAGCTCCTTTCGGCCATGCTGCGCAAAGAGGGCATCCCTCACCAGGTCCTCAATGCCAAACATCATGAACGGGAAGCGGAGATCATTGCCCAGGCCGGTCAGAAGGGAGCCGTAACCATCGCCACCAACATGGCCGGTCGGGGGACCGATATTGTGTTGGGTGAAGGGGTGGCCCAACTGGGCGGCCTGCATATTATTGGGACGGAACGGCATGAATCCCGCCGCATCGATAACCAACTCAGGGGACGGGCCGGCCGTCAAGGGGATCCCGGCTCCAGCCAGTTTTTCCTCTCCCTGGAAGATGAGCTGATGCGTCGCTTTGGCGGGGACAACCTGATGAACATGATGGGCCGTCTGGGGTTGGAAGAAGATCAGCCCATTGAAAGCCGCATGGTAACCCGGGCCATCGAAAAAGCCCAGGAGCGGGTGGAAGGGTATAACTACGACATCCGCAAGTGGCTGCTCCAATATGATGATGTGATCAATCAGCAGCGGGAGATCATTTACAAGCAGCGGTCAGAGGTGCTGGAAAGGGACAACCTGCGCCCCGTGGTGGAAGGCATGATGAAAAGCGTGGTGGAGCGCATCGTGGAAAGTAACACCCCTTCCAGCGAAGTGCCGGAGGAGTGGGATTATCAGGCCATCATCGATTATGCCAATGCCACCTTCTTCCATGAAGGCACCATCACCGTGGATGAGATTAAAATGAAAGAGCCGGAAGAGATCGTTGAGCTCTTCATGGAAAAGATTAAGGCCATTTATGATCAGCGGGAGAGCGAAGTGGGCCCTGAATTGATGCGGGAGTTTGAAAAAGTGGTGGTGCTCAGGGCCGTTGACAGCAAGTGGATGGATCACATCGATGCCATGGATCAGCTGCGTCAGGGGATCCATCTTCGGGCCTACGGCCAGACCGATCCCTTAAGGGCTTACCAACTGGAAGGCTACGAAATGTTTCAAAACATGGTGGAAGCCATCGAAGAAGAAGTGACCACCTATATCCTGAAAGCCACCATCACCGCCAATGTACAGCGGCAAGCGGTGGCTGAAGGCCAATCGGTCCGCCCGGCCCTGGCGGGCCAGGCCGTGGCCACAGGGGCAGGCGGAGGTGAGGAGAAGCCGAAACGGCAGCCCATCCGGGTGGGGCCTAAGATTGGGCGCAATGACCCCTGCCCGTGTGGCAGTGGCAAAAAATATAAGCGCTGCTGCGGCGCTTAAAAGTATCTATATTTAATCCTCCCTAACTTAATCATCATCTGGCAAGAGGGTCATACTAGATTTTAACGAGAAAGGGAGATGATCAACGGTGCTAGGAACAGAGCTGCGCGAAAAGTTGAAGTCCATCAAACATCGTCTGGATGAAATAAGGGGGTCTCTTTGACCTCCCTGGTCTAAAAGAGCGCATCGCTCAGTTGGAAGCAAAGATGAGCGCCCCGGACTTTTGGGATGATCAGGCCAATGCCCAGGCCATTATTAACGAATCCAACGCCTTAAAACATAAAGTGGAACAGCTGGAGAAGCTGTTTGATCAGTATGAAGAGATTGAAGTGATGCTGGAGTTGGCTTTGGAAGAGGAGGATGAGTCTCTTATTTCCGAAGCGGAAGAAGGGCTCCGGGCGTTGAAGGAAGCCACCAGTCAATTTGAGTTGGAACTGTTGCTTAATGAGCCTTATGATCAAAACAATGCCATCCTGGAGCTTCACCCTGGGGCTGGAGGCACGGAATCCCAGGACTGGGCCTCCCTCCTGCTCCGCATGTATACCCGCTGGGCGGAAGATAAGGGGTTTAAGGTGGAAACCTTGGACTATTTGCCCGGCGATGAAGCAGGGGTTAAAAGCGTTACCCTGCTGATTAAAGGGCACAACGCTTACGGGTATTTAAAGGCGGAAAAAGGGGTGCACCGCATGGTGCGCATCAGTCCCTTTGATGCCTCCGGACGCCGACACACTTCCTTTGTGTCTTGCAATGTGATGCCTGAGCTGGATGATCATGTTGAATTGGATATTCGCCAGGAGGATCTCAAAATTGATACGTACCGTTCCAGCGGAGCCGGTGGCCAGCATGTGAACACCACCGACTCGGCGGTGCGGATCACCCACCTGCCCACCGGCATTGTGGTCACCTGCCAGTCGGAACGTTCCCAGATCAAAAACAGAGAACGGGCCATGAAAATTTTGAAGGCCCGCCTCTATGAAAGGAAATTGGAAGAGCAGCAAAAAGAGTTGGCCGCCCTAAAGGGTGAACAGAAGGAGATCGGCTGGGGAAGCCAGATTCGCTCCTATGTGTTTCACCCCTACAGCATGGTGAAAGATCACCGCACGGGACTGGAAACAGGCAACATCCAAGCGGTGATGGATGGCGAGATCGATCCATTTATTGATGCTTACTTGCGCAGCCAGCTGGCCAACAAAACCGCTTCTGGTGAACAAAAGGACTAAGGTCTGCATACAAAGAGGGTATCCCCGCTAAGGGTCATCTGAGTGGGATATCCTCTTTTTTTATGGCCTGGTTTTAAGGCTTGGAGTCTGCTTAGGATCTGTTTTTCAAATACTTAGGAACTGCTTTTCAGAAAGGAGAGCAGATATTCAGGCTCTTCCAGCCACTCTTCGATCATGCGGTGGTCAGAGCAGAAGGAGCGGACCATTTTTCCGCAATGATACATATCCACGCAGGAAATATAATCCGAAAAAGGGTACACCTTCACTTTCACCTCAGCCGACAGCTCAATAAACCGGCACGCCTCCTTGTTGGTCATCGGAGCCACCTCCCAAAAAATGGGTAAAAGTTCAGAATTGATCTATAAATTATATAATTTAGCCTAATCTTATCGCAAAATGGAGTGGGTTTCAAGGTGAAGATATCTTGATGCTGATCTTTTTGGCTCCATACATGATCACTGTTTCCCACATGATCATAGCTTCCCAT
>CALFAC010000097.1 GCA_937927935.1 uncultured Bacillaceae bacterium | reverse complement strand
CGTTTTGACCAAATTGTGAGCACTATGTGAAACCTTTGTGACAATTCCAATTGTTTCCCATAGCCATCATCCAGGAAAACGAACAAAGGCCGCAAGGCCTCTTTGGCCCTGCGGCCTTATTTTGTTTGACACCACTTATACTTGGGATAACACCCGCTTCAACTCTTCCGTCAGTTTAGGCACCACTTCAAACAAATCCCCCACAATGCCATAGTCCGCCACTTTAAAGATCTCCGCTTCTGGATCCTTGTTGATGGCAACAATCACTTTGGAGTTGGACATGCCGGCCACATGTTGGATAGCCCCTGATATACCACAGGCGATATAAAGATCTGGAGTGACCACTTTCCCCGTTTGACCGATCTGCAAGGCATAATCGCAATAGCCAGCATCACATGCGCCGCGGGAAGCGCCCACAGCCGCCCCTAATACTTCGGCCAGTTCATACAGGGGTTTAAAACCGTCTGCGCTTTTAACCCCCCGTCCTCCAGAAACGATGATGCGCGCTTCAGCCAGATCCACACTGCCGGCGGTTTTGGTCACCACTTCTTTGATCACGGTTTGAAGATCATTGATGGCAATATCGCGCTCTTCAATCTCACCAGTGCGGTTTTCATCTTTAGGCAAAGGGGCAATGTTGTTGGGCCGAATGGTGATCAGTTTGAGGGGGGTGTTGATCCGTTTTTTCTCAAAGGCTTTACCGGCATAGATGGGCCGGGTGAGAATGAGCTCATCCCCCTCTTTTTCCACAGCCGTCACATCAGAGACCAAGCCAGCCTGCAGACGAGCCGCAATACGGGGACTTAGATCCTTACCAAGGGCGGTATGACCCATCAGTACCGCTTCCGGTTGAAGCTGGTTGATCAACTCCAGCAGGGCTTGACGGTAAGCGGAAGTGGTGTACTGTTTCAGTTTATTATTGGGGACAATGATCACTTGGTCCGCCCCATGCTGAATCAAGGTAGGGGCGAACGCCTTAGCATCCGGACCAAACAAGGCGGCGATGATCCGCCCCTCAGGGCTGATGGTGCGCGCTGCGGCGATCGCCTCTAAGCTGACGTTGCGCAACGCGCCCCCTTTGGTTTCGGCCAGAACTAACACTGAGCTCATCTTCCATTCACTCCTTCAGGTTAATGTAAAAGATTCGGTTAGAGGACTTTGGCCTCTTCCCTCAAGAGGCGAACCAGATCCTTCACCTGCTGATCCAAATCTCCCTCCATGATGCGACCGGCCTCACGGGCAGCTGGAGGGTGATACGATAGCGTTTCGGTATGAGCCACCAGCTGCTCCTCGCTTAAACCTAAATCGGCGGGCGTCAGTTTTTCCAGCGGCTTTTTCTTTGCTTTCATAATACCGGGCAAAGATGGATAACGTGGTTCGTTTAAACCTTGCTGGGCGGTAAACATAGCCGGCAAGTTCACTTGGATCACTTCCGTGTCCCCTTCCACATCGCGTTCTACCACCGCTTGGGTGCCGTCCAATTCCAGTTTGGTGATGGTGGTCACCTGAGGAATGTCCAACATTTCAGCCACCCGCACGGCCACTTGGCCAGCCCCGTTATCCACCGAGAGGTTGCCGCCTAACAGTAGGTCAAATTGTTTATCTTTAAGAACGGCCACCAAAAGGTTGGCGATCGTATTTTCATCAGCCTTTAAGCCTTCAGGATTGATTAAGATCGCCTTGTCCGCTCCCATCGCTAAAGCCGTGCGCAGCTCTTTTTCCGCTTCTTCCGGGCCCACGGTGACCACCGTCACCTCTCCTCCCACTTCGTCCCGGATACGGATCGCCTCTTCAATGGCGTATTCATCATAAGGATTGATAATAAATTCCACACCGTCTTCAACAATTGAATTATCCTTGATCTGCACTTTTTCTTCGGTATCGAAGGTGCGCTTCATCAGAACAAAGATATTCATCACTTGCCCTCCTTTTTATAAAACGGATATTATTTGCATACGCGTAGGCTGCATCTTTTCGTTTGACAAATGATTACGCAGCCCGCTTCAACCCATTGAGTAACAAGTTTAATAAAGGTTCTACTTTAGAGAGCAAATCAAATTTTCGATCTTTCATCAACCAGCTGGTCACCGTTTCGTCCAAGGTGCCAAATATCATATACCTGGCCAAAAAGGGATCAAGTTCCGGATTAAAAACCCCCTGGTCGATGCCGCTTTTAACAATATGATCGATCAGGTGTAAATGTCGCCTCAAGAGCTCGTTAATCTTATTGCGTGTAACCTCATTAAGCTGCCGCAGCTCCAGCTGACGCAATTCAAATTTGATCACCATCGCCAGGTCAGGATCTTGAGCCAGATAGGAAAATTGCATAAAAATTAATGTTCTGAGCTTGCTTTCCACATCCTGCTGTTCCAGGACCTTTTCCTCCGCCGCGGCCAGCAGTCCGCCCATCTTTTCATCAAATAATGAGATGAGAATATCTTCTTTACTTTTAAAATAGAGGTAAATCGTTCCATCCGCCACCTGCGCTTCCTTGGCGATTTTGGTCACTTGCGTCTGGTGATAACCGTATTGGGCAAACACTTTAGTGGCCGCATTTAAAATCGCCTCATATTTTTCGCCCCTTTTTTTTGCCATGTCATTCGCTCCTATATAAAAATGAATGATCATTCATTCATTTTCAGTGTAATCAATGTTGGCACCACTGTCAATAAAAAAATATACCGAGCACTTCAACTAAGTGCCGGTTTTTTGATCCATCTCTTTTTTCTTTTCTTCCTCTTCCGCCAAAATGCGTCGCAACACTTTGCCCACCATGGACTTGGGCAGCTCCCTGCGAAACTCATAAACTCGGGGAACCTTGTAAGCCGCTAATTTTTGCCGACAGTGTTGATCCAGTTCCTCTTCCTTTACCGATTGGCCTTGTTTTAACACGACAAACGCCTTTACCGTCTCTCCCCGATAATCATCTTTAATGCCGATCACCGCGCACTCCTGAACGGCGGGATGCTCGTAAAGCACCTCCTCCACTTCACGGGGGTAAATGTTAAAACCTCCGGCAATGATCATATCTTTTTTTCGATCAACGATATAAAAATAGCCTCGCTCATCCATATAGGCCAGATCCCCTGTTAACAACCAGCCGTCCCGCAACACTTCTTCCGTCTCTTGCTCATTGTTCCAATACCCTTTCATCACCTGAGGACCTTTGACAGCCAATTCACCAATTTCAGCTGGAGGTAACGGCTCACCGGTTTCCAGGGAAATAATGGCAGCGTCCGTATCGGGCCAAGGCAGGCCAATGCTACCAGCCACATTTTCACCCCAGATCAAGTTGGCATGAGTCACTGGAGAAGCTTCAGACAAACCGTAGCCTTCCACTAGCTTTCCGCCCGTCAGTTCTTCAAAACGCTTTTTGATCTCCAAAGGCAGAGGGGCAGAACCACTGATACAGGCCTTAATCGATGAAAGGTTATACTGCGTCACTTCGGGATGATTAATTAAGGCCACATACATGGCGGGCGCACCAGGAAAAAGGGTGGGTTGTTCCTTATGAATCGTCTTTAATACCTGATCCACTTCAAACTTGGGCAGTAGCACCATGCAAGCCCCCATGTAGACAGCCAGGTTCATCACGGCAGTCATGCCATACACATGAAAGAGGGGGACCGCTCCCAATATGATTTCTTCCCCTTCATTCACTTGATAGATCCAAGCCCGACACTGATGGGCATTGACCACTAAATTGCGGTGGGTTAGCATCACCCCTTTTGGGGTGCCGGTGGTACCGCCGGTATATTGTAGCAAAGCCACTTCATCACAGTCGGTGATTTGAGGCAATGGCGTTTTATGATCAGCATGAAGTAATGCCTTAAAGGGAAAGACGTTATCCCCATAGTGAACTTTAACATACTGGCCTTGTTTCCTGGCCACCAACGGATACAATATATTTTTTGGGAAAGGTAGAAAATCCTTAATGCTGGTGACAATGATTTTTTCTAAGGGGGTTTCTTCCAATACATTTTTTACCCGGGGAAAAACAAGATCCAAGGCAATGATCAGCTTAGCCCCCGCATCATTGAGCTGGTGCTTTAATTCCCGCTCCACGTACAAAGGACTTGTTTGGACCACCACAGCGCCGGCCAGCATAATGCCATAATAGGCGATCACATACTGGGGACAATTGGGCAGCATGATGGAGACGCGGTCGCCGGGTTTTATCCCCATTTTGACCAAGGCGCGGGCAAAGCTGTGGGCAGCCTGGTAAACTTCGTTATAGGTGAGGGTTTTTCCCATAAATTTAATGGCGACTCGGTCAAAAAAACGGTCATGAGCCCACTTCAACAGGTCCGGAACCGTAAGCTCTGGATAGTCTAAAGAAGGAGCAATTTCAGGAGGATATTGATTTAGCCATGGCCTCTCCAATTGACTCACGCCCTTCCCTCCTTCTTAATCGTTCTTATTTTCGATCAATTCAATACCTTGATAATACCGTGTATATACCCATTATACCTGACATATTAAAGTTTTAAAAATTAATTTTGTTTTGTTTAAGAGTTGAGCAGGGCATATTAAACTAAAAAACCTCTACTGAACTGGATGTTCAGTAGAGGTTTTTGCTCATGGTGCAAAAAAGAGGAGATAGATTAGGCCCCCAATGATAAAAACAAGACTGGTTACCAACAAGATGCGGGATAAAATCTTAAAAACCATTGCCAGGCCTCCTGTCTACTTTAGGCTGATCACCGTCACTCCGCTGCCGCCTTCAGCCGCATCTCCCAGGCGAAAATCTCGAACCCGCTTATGATTCCGTAAATATTGCTGGATGCTTTTCCTGAGCTGTCCTGTCCCTTTGCCATGGATCACCGCCACTTGCTGCAAGCCTGCCAAAAGGGCATCATCAATATACTTATCCACCGCCTGAATGGCTTCCTCCGCCGTCTGGCCGCGCACATCAAGCTCCAGGGATACTGTTTTAGGTGCCGTTCGAAGAAAGGCGCTAACGGAAGGTTGCTCCTGTTCTGTTTTCAATTTCTTCAAGTCGCTTCTTTTCACTTTTGTTTTGATCAGACCTAGCTGAACATAATATTCATCGTTTGATAGCTGCTCAAGCACGATCCCCTTCTGGCCAAAGGAGTGCACGTAAACATCGTCACCAACTGCAATCTTTTCATCCGTGCTGGGTGGTGGAGGCGAAGAAGCCACCAGTGGCTGGCGCTCTTTAACCGCCTCACCCAGCTCTCTCATTTTCTGCTTTGCTTCTATTAAATGATGCTCTTTTAATCCCGCTTGCTTTTCGCGCCAAGTGCGCAGCTGGTTTATCATTTGATCGGCTTCGGCCAACAATTTGGCCATTTTTTCTTCCGCTTGCCTTTTGGCTTCAGCCAAAATGCGCTCCTTCATCTCTTCCAAGCGCGCCTTTTCTTTAGCCAACGTTTCTTTAAGTCTGGCCGCTTCCTCTTTTAACTGTTGCCAAGTTTGTTTCTCTTGTTCAGCTTGTTTCCGATTCTTTTCCAAATCGGCCAACAGATGGTCGATGCGCCGATCTTCCACCTTGACTTGGCTTTGGGCCACTGCAATTATTTCTTCCGACAAGCCCAGCTTCCGGGCAATATGAAACGCGTTGCTGCGCCCCGGCACTCCAACCAGTAGCCGGTAGGTGGGCTGTAGAGTATCCGCATCAAATTCCACGCTGGCGTTAATCACTCCGGGTCGGGAGTAGGCATAAGCTTTCAACTCGCCATAATGGGTGGTGGCCACCACCCGAGCCCCCTTTTGGCGAATGGCATCCAAGATCGCCACGGCTAGGGCTGACCCTTCAGCAGGATCAGTTCCCGCTCCCAATTCATCAAGCAGGACAAGGCTGTTGGCCTCCATCTGGTCTAAAATGGCAATAATTGATCTCAGATGGGAAGAAAAGGTGCTTAAACTTTGTTCAATGCTCTGTTCATCACCAATATCGGCATAAACCGCTGACACGCCAACATGGGAACCTTCTTCAGCCGGGATAAATAAACCGGAACAAGCCATCACGGTTAACAAACCTAACGTTTTCAGCGTCACCGTTTTACCCCCGGTGTTGGGCCCCGTAATCACCATACAAGTATATGTATCACCCAATTCAATGGTATTGGGCACCACCTCTTGGGGATCGATCAAGGGATGCCTTGCTTTCACTATCTTAAAATAGCCCCGGGTATTGATCTGGGGAAGGACCGCCTTCATCTCTTTGGCCAAATGGGCTTTGGCAAAAATAAAATCAAGCTCGGCCAACACCTCTACATTAGTTGCAAGCGGAGAGTAAACATCAGCCACTTGAGCCGTCAGTTGGCGGAGCAGTCTGTCCACCTCTTTTTCCTCTTGAAGCTTAAGCTCATTCAGTTCATTGGTGAGGGTCACCACTGGTTCCGGTTCAATAAACAGGGTGGCTCCAGACGCAGATTGATCGTGAATCAAGCCACCGAAAGCATGCCGGTACTCCGCTTTGACCGGTAAGCAGTAGCGATTATGCCGGACGGTGATGATGGGCTCTTGCAACATCTTTTGCACCCTGGCCGACCGGATCAGCTCTTCCAGCCTGTTTCGAACTCTTTGTTCAGTGGCTCTAATCTGACTGCGGATGCGCCGCAGCTCGGGGCTTGCTTCATCCAGCACTTCCCCCTGGGCATTGACAGTGGAACGAATCTTCTGCTCCAGCTCTTTAAGGGGGGCCAGTTTCTCTTCCAGGCGAGACAAGTGACGCCATGTACCATCTTCAGCCATGACATTTGCCAGATACTGTTTCAGTTTACGCCCTCCCGCCAATGTATCGGCAATTTGGGCCAATTCTGGTCCGTCCAGCCGGCTTTCAATTTTGGCCCGCCGTAGATACGGACGGATGTCGGTGATGCCGCTAAAAGGGGCATCCCCTTTCAAGCGAACAGCGGCCAAGGCTTCATCGGTCTCCTCCAAAGCCTGCCTAACCTTCTCATAGGAAAAAAATGGGCTCAAAGCCTCCACTTTTTCCTGACCCAAGGGTGTAGCGATACAGCCGGCCAGCTGTTGTTTTACCTTATCAAATTCCAACAGGCGCAAAGTCCGGTCTAACACTTCTCTTCCCCCTATCTGCCACCATTATAACAAAAAAGACCTTAAGAGAAGCTCCTAAGGTCTTAAGTCCCACCGCTTACGTCTATGTTAAAAAAGTGCGGCGAAACCCCTCTTCCACTTGCTTTAGCACCACCTCACCTGCTTTAATATCCTCTTCGGTTAATGGGGCATCTTCCTCTTCCGGTTTGGCAAACTGGTTCATGCTGGCCAATAGCACCGAGGGGTCCGCCTCTTCATCAACACCCCGTTTATATTGATGATGAAGCATAAAAGGGGTGCCCAGTTTGAGGGTGGCATCGCCGTCGCCAAAATGGCCAGCCTGCACAAAGGCTGGGATGCGCAAATAGAGATAGCCTGGGCGATCCTTTAATTTGAGATCAAAATAACCGTGATCCGTCTCCCAGCCGCCCCCAACCACAAAACCATACTGATTTAAAAACGGCTCCACTTCACCATAGGCCACCGTTTGGTTTTCCAAAATCGAACCGACAAAGGCATGCATGGGCATTCCTCCATATTACAATTTCGGTTGCTGTAACCCTTGGCAATAACTATTTATCTGCGCTTACTGTAACCGTTTGCCCTGCATTTTATGCCTTCAGCTTAGCACGGCCTGCCCTGGTGGATGGGGGCCCGCTTTTACCGGTCTACTAACTCAAAAGGGCTTTCGCTTTTTGGACCACATTGGAGACGGTAAACCCGAACTCTTCAATCACTTTGCCCCCAGGGGCGCTGGAACCAAAGGTGGTAATGCCTAAAATGGCTCCTTGTGAGCCTACATACCGTTCCCAGCCCAAGGGATAAGCCATTTCAACGGCCAATCTCTTTTTGATCTGGGGCGGAAGCACATGGTCTTTGTAGGCTTCATCCTGTTTTTCAAACAGTTCCCAGCTGGGCATGCTGACCACTCGGACGGCCAAGCCCTCTTGTTCCAATGCCTGCTTAGCCGAAAGGACCAAGCTAACCTCTGAACCGCTGGCCATTAAGATCAGATCAGGATCTTTTCCTTCCGTTTCAGATAGGATGTAAGCTCCCCTCGTCAGGTCAGTCTGGCTTTTCTCCGTCTCCTTGAGAACAGGTAGCCCTTGCCGGGTTAAAACGAGCGCAACGGGACCCTCATTCTGATTCACGCTGTAAGCCCAAGCGGCCGCCGTCTCATTGGCATCAGCCGGCCGAATCACCGTTAAGCCGGGAATCGTCCGTAAGGAGGGGAGCTGCTCCACCGGCTGATGGGTGGGCCCATCTTCTCCCACGGCGATGCTGTCATGGGTTAATACATAGACGACAGGCAGCTTTTGCAAGGCAGCCAGCCGAATGGACGGCCGCAGATAATCAGAGAAGACAAAAAATGTGCCACCGTACACCCTGGTCCCGCCATGTAAGGCGATGCCATTCATCGCTGCCCCCATGGCATGCTCCCGGACACCAAACCATATATTGCGCCCTGCATAATTTTCGGCACTAAAGTTGCCTGCATCCTTAATTAACGTTTTGGTGGATGAGGCTAGGTCAGCAGATCCACCCCAAAAACCAGGCAACTGAGATGCAATAAGATTAATCATCTTTTCAGAAGCGGCACGCGTCGCTATTTTGCTCCCCGTCTCAAAGCGGGGCAGCGGAATCGATTCTCCGTTCCACTGGCCGCCGATGGCTTGTTTCAATTGCTGAGCCAGCTCGGGGTAGGCTTGTTCATAGCGGCGAAACAGATCGTTCCACTCTTCTTCCTCTTTTTCCCATTGCTTGCGCAAGCGATCAAAATGTTGTTTCACTTCTTCAGGGACAAAAAAGGGATCATGGGGCCAGTCGTAATATTTTTTGGTCTCCATAACCTCCTGTTCCCCCAACGGTGCCCCATGGGCGGCACTTTTTCCTGCCTTATTTGGACTGCCATAGCCAATCACCGTGCGCACCTCAATCAGGGTGGGTTTCTCTTCATCTTGCTTGGCGGCTTCAATCGCCTGAGCCACCTGATGGGGGTTGTTCCCTTCCTCTACCCGAATATAGCCCCATCCCGCTGCTTCAAACCGCTTCTGTATATCCTCCCGGAAGGTATAGGATAGTTCCCCGTCGAGAGAGATATCGTTGGAGTCATACAGAACAATGAGTCGTCCCAACTTCAAATGGCCGGCCAAGGATATTGCTTCGTAGGCAACCCCCTCCATGAGATCGCCATCGCCACAGATCACATATGTATGATGATCGATCACTGGAAAAGAGTCCCTGTTGTATACGGCTGCCAGATGCCGCTCGGCCATGGCCATCCCCACGGCCATTCCAATGCCTTGCCCCAGGGGGCCCGTGGTGGCTTCCACGCCCGGCGTGTGGCCATACTCTGGATGACCAGGTGTTTTGCTCCCCCATTGTCTAAAATTTTTGACCTCCTCCAAAGAGAGCTCATAACCGCTCAAATAAAGTAAACTGTACAAAAGCATGGAACCGTGTCCGGCAGATAGGATAAAGCGATCCCGATTAAACCATTTCGGATTGGCCGGATTATGCTTTAAAAAACGGCTCCAAAGCACATAAGCCATTGGAGCGGCCCCCATCGGCATCCCGGGATGACCCGATTGGGCTTTCTCAATGGCATCAATGGACAACGTCCGTATTGTATTGATAGCCAACTGGTCGATCTGATCCTGATTCATGGGTTTCCTCCTTCTCGCCTCATTCCCCTCTATCATATAACTCATTTATTTTCAGTCAAGATCTTAACTAAAAATACAATAAAGATAACCTGCTTTGCTGTATAATAGGTGTATGTTATAGAAAGGATGTCGACCGTAATGTCTGTTTTGCCCAACTACCCCCTATGGGCAGCCTTATGCGCCATTATTGTCGCCCAACTGATTAAAGTTCCCCTTTATTATCTCCCTAACCGGACATGGAATTTTAGGCTATTTCTCAGCACAGGAGGGATGCCCAGCTCCCATTCCGCTGCCGTGACGGCACTGGCCACAGCTGTACTGTTGGAACATGGCCCCAATTCGTCCTACTTTGCCATTGCCGTTGTCTTCGCCTTAATTGTGATGTTTGATGCGGCCGGCATTCGCCGCCATGCCGGAGAACAGGCGGTGGTTCTCAACCGATTGATTGATGATATGAACCAGCTGGTGAAGGAGATGAAAAACTGGAGCGGCCAAACCGAGCAAGTGAAGCGGAAAAAATTGAAAGAACTGCTGGGCCATCAACCCATCGAAGTGTTGGTCGGAGCCATTTTTGGCATCGGTATGGCCCTATTGATCGGATGGGCTTGGGAAAAAATATAACCATCCCATTGATCAACCATACCTAACATTTTTTATCATCATAAAGAAAAGTGACTGCACCTGGCAGTCACAGATCACTCATCGCCGGTATTGCGGGCAGCGATTTGCGCCCATCTTGGTTTAAGCGGTCCAGCATCGCTTCCGTCACCTTCCCATCCCCTTTACGAATCACGTACACGTTAACCTGCTTTTTCCCCCACAGGCGGTATACATCGTCCACTGTATCAAAATACAGATCGATGCGACGTCCCTTGATGGCACTGCCCGTATCAGCCACCACGCCGTATCCATAACCAGGGATATACAAAATGGTCCCCATAGGAAACAATTGAGGATCAGCAGCGATGGTTGAGAACAAATCTCGGCGGACGCGCACCCCTGAATAGGTTACACCATATTGGGGATGGTCAGGTGTTTTGCCCGTTGATTCCACTCCCGCGGTATAGCCTGTAGCCACCACCGTATGTACGGGAAAATGGCTAAAATCAACGTGTCGTTCGATCACTTCCAATGCTTGGGCCAATAACGCTTCATCATCTTCTTCAGCACTGGCCACCCATCCAAAGCCAGAAAGCCAGTCCCCCTTATGATCTCCTCCTAAACAACCGATCGGGCTTCCACCAAAGAAAAAGATGGTAAACAGCCCTAACAAGAAATAGTGACGGATGGAACGTCGTCGCACCATCCAGTAGACCCTCCTCTCTTAGGCTACATCATTTCCTAATTGAGGACGGTCTATGCATCAATTAAAACATACGATACCCTCTTTGACGCAAAAGGCGAATGCTGACGCCACTTAAAAAGGCCCCCAATAGGCCGGCGCCCAAAACCACATAATCCACCGCTAACAGACTCGATAGCTCCTGGGCCAACTGGCGTAAACTGCTCAGCGGTTGACTGAAAAAGCGGCTCACAGGCACATCCGTCACAATTAAAATCACCACGATGGGGTATAGGAGCAGTCCTGGCAACCATGTTGTTTTTAACAGCATATTTAAAATAAACCCAATTCCAAAAAACAGAATAAGAAAAAGCAAGATGGAGATAACAAATTGTAGGATATTCACACTTTCACCCCTTCAAGGCTTCAAGGATAGTGTACTGTTTTTCCAAAACACCGTCAATGAAAGAGGGAACGACCCTTCCGGTTGGAAACCTCCATCCCAAAAAACTGACAGCATGAACAAAAAGGGGCTGGCCTTTTGAGGCCAGCCCCTTTAACCTCTAAAATCTACCTTTTTTAAGGACCAGGCTAAGTCCCCCAATAAGGTATAAATAACGCAGATCGATCAGCTTCTTTAACCATGATGCCGTATAACCATATACCTTCCGATTGCCCACCAAACCAATGGCCTCTTTCTGTCCCAGGGAAGCCACCGTTCCCCTTAAATTGGGGACAAAAGGTTTTAAGGAACCGCCTCTGATCAAAGCGATCAAATTGGTTGCGGTCTGTTCTCCATGTTGAGCGGCAATTTGAGCTGTAGGCGGATAAGGACGATTTAATTTTTCATTAATGATGAGGGCACAGTCACCAACAATAAAAACATTTTCATGTCCTGGGGCTCTCAGGTACGGATCCACCTTAATTCGGCCGCGCATCGTTTCAAATCCTGATTTTTCCAATACCGAATTGCCCCGTACACCCCCTGTCCAAACCACAGTGGCCGCTTTAATCTCTTCCTCTTCCCCATCCACTTCAATGACAACCCCTTCAGCGGTGCAGCGCTTGATGGGAGTGCCAATTTTAAACTCCACGCCTTTTTGCTCCAACACGTCCACCGCATAACGAACCAAGGCCGGATCAAAGCCCGGCAGAGCGGTGGGTGCCGCCTCAACATTAATAATCCTGACCTTCCGGGGATCCACATCATATTCTGCGCACAGCTGGGGCAATCTGTCCGCCAGTTCCCCAACAAACTCAATGCCGGTAAAACCGGCTCCCCCAACGACAATGGTTAAGTAATCAGTCCGCTCTGGTTCCAGTCCATGTTTCGCAAAGCAATATTCAATATGCTGACGGATCACCCGTACGGTGTTGATGTTACTAATATGGAAGGCATGCTCCTTCAGACCTTCAATGTTAAACGTTTCAGGCTCGCTGCCCAAACCCACCACCAGATAGTCGTAATCCAGGATGCCATCGGCCAGAATCACTTTTTGCTCTTCAGTGTTAATGCTGGTGACCGTATCTTGAATAAATTTGATTTTATTGGCATCGATCAATTGGTTGATGGCCACCCGGGCTTGATCATGATGCATCGTTCCGGCTGCCGGCTGATGCAACTCAGTTGTAATATAGTGGTAATCATGCTTATTGACTAAGGTTACGTCAGCTTCGTTAAAATTTAATTTTTTTTGCAGAGTAACGGCGGTCATAAGGCCGCCGTAACCAGCGCCTAAAATCACAATCTTTGGTTTAGTCATCACCATCGTCCACCTTTTTTCATACTGGTCACAATCTATATCGCACCTACATTTCCAGCATAACAAAAAACTTTGTTAAACATTTCACGTACTTTGCCAAAAAAGAAGGTAAATATGATAACATTTTCACATATTCTTCCTTTTTATCATACCCTCTTTCTTTTATTTTATCAAGAGTAAGTTAACCATCTCACCAATTGGATTGTGCACTCATCCAGTTAGTTTTAGGCGTATCATTATATATTTTTAATTATACATTTTCATTCTATGCTCCAACTGTATGGTGGCAGAACTTCCCGCTTGAGTGGGTTGATAGTCCCTCTTTGCAAGAAGAAAGTTAATGGTTATAATAGGGTTTGGTTTTATTACCATATCTGCAAGACCTGATCAATTTTTTATTTCGGAGGTGTAGGCATGTCAGACCAATCAAATCGAGAAGTTGTCGATATTGCAATTATCGGTGGAGGGCCTACCGGATTGTTTGCCGCTTTTTACGCAGGAATGAGACAAGCCTCCTGCAAAATTATTGAAAGCATGCCGCAGCTAGGTGGACAATTATCAGCCCTCTATCCAGAAAAATATATTTATGATATTGCCGGCCATCCCAAGATCACGGCGCAAGAATTAATCGATCAACTTAAAGAACAAGCTTTTACCTTTAATACCCAGGTGGCGTTGGAAGAAACGGTGCAAGAGGTTATTAAAGGAGAAGACGGCATTTTTGAATTAAAAACCAACAAAGGGAGCCATTTTAGCCGCGCTGTTATTATTACCGCTGGATGCGGAGCCTTTAGCCCCCGCAAGTTGGAGGTTGAAGGATCAGAACGCTTTGAGAACGCCAATTTGCATTACTTTGTCACCAACAAACAGCAGTTTGAAGGTAAACGCGTATTGATCGCCGGTGGAGGAGATTCTGCTGTAGACTGGGCTCTCATGTTGGAACCGATCGCCAAAGAGGTGACCCTGGTACACCGTCGGGAGAAGTTTAGAGCTCATGAACATAGCGTCAATCAGCTGATGAATTCCTCTGTTCGGGTGTTAACCCCTTATCAAATTACTGATCTAAAAGGTGACGAGCGCATCGAACAGGTTGTCTTAACCCACACCCAAGAAGAAGGAAAAACGGAAGCGATTGACGTCGACGATGTGATTGTAAATTACGGTTTCGTTTCCTCCTTAGGACCCATTAAAAATTGGGGACTCAATATTGAAAAAGGATCCATTGTGGTTAACTCCAAAATGGAAACAAATATCCCTGGGATTTATGCCGCAGGTGATATCACCACGTACCCAGGGAAAATCAAATTGATTACTGTAGGCTTTGGTGAAGCGCCAACTGCAGTAAACAATGCTAAAGCTTACTTAGACCCCAAAGCCCGGGTTCAACCTGGCCACAGTTCCAACATGAACCTGAGATAAGGGGAACCTTTTGTCGGTCGATGCAGGTTCCATTGGTTATGAAGTTGGTCGATTTCCTGACTGATCGCAATCACTTCTGGATCAGTCAGGCCTTTTTTTTTAGCTGTTTCCTCCATTTTTTCTCTTAAATCTTTAATTTGAATTTCCAGTAAACCTTTCATTCCTATTCCATCCTCGTTACCTTTTTTCACCATGGATTATTCTACCCGATCCTTGATGCGAATACAAACACGAATATCATCTTTTTTTGTAAAAGTCAGGTTAAATCATGTCGATCGCAGTCGAGCGCAAAAATGTTTTTATTTTGGGAAATTTCCACCTTAACAGGTTGTTACAACAACAAAAAAAGACTTGATTCCCTATCCGTTTTATGTTAAATTATTCATTGTCTGACCCAAGCTATCATCAACTAGTCAAACACTACGAAATCCTTTATTTAACATACTTTCGGGACGTGGCGCAGCTCGGTAGCGCGCACCCTTGGGGTGGGTGAGGTCGCGGGTTCAAATCCCGCCGTTCCGACCATTACATACAAAAACAGAATCCCTTGCTAAAGCAAGGGATTTTTTTATTTTTTGTGAAACACACGTCCAGTTGATTTTGAAAACCAAACAATTTTTGTATCACTGTTGTCTTCTTTTTTCCACGATGACCCCATTTCAGAGTAGCTTTAAATAAATTGAAGCAAACTTTAAGGAATATTAAATTTATTTTATGATTTAAGACTTATATAATTTGAGGTAAATCATAACCAAGGAGGAGAAAAATGATGAATCAAACAGCGGTAACCAAAGATGAACCAATACAAATATTGGATAAGCTTGTCAAAATGTCTCCCAAGATTAAGGAACGGGCTAAAGAAATGGAGTCGCTCCGGCGGATACCTGACGATCTGTTTCAAGAGCTAAAAAATGCGGGACTTTTTCGTTCACTGGTCCCCAAATCGTACGGTGGTTCAGGGCATGATCTTATCGTGGCCATGAAAATTTTAGAAACCTTGGCTGAAGCGGATGGCGCAATAGCTTGGACGATGATGATTGGCATTGAATCACCTGAGCTTTTGTCCCTCTTGCCTCGAGAGACATTTGATCAAATCTATGCTGCAGGACCTGATGTGACGGTGGGTGGCGCATTTTACGGCGACGGAAAGGCGGAAAAAGTGGCGGGCGGTTATCAAGTGAGTGGCCGCTGGGGATTTGTGAGCGGTTGTCAGCTGTGGGACTATCTGTTTGTCAACTGCCCCGTGGTAGAGAACGGCCAAGTGAAAGAAGGGCCCGACAGTTCCTTAGCGATGCTGTTACCGGCCCATCAAGTGACTATTGAAGATACCTGGCACACCATGGGCTTGCGCGCCACAGGAAGTCATCATATCACGGTGGATAACGTATTTGTGCCGGAAAATTACGCTTTTAATATCCGTATGGGCCGTCCTTGTATACCCGATATTTATAAATACCCCTTTATCTTGTGGGCCTTTCACATCACCAGTATTGCCATCGGTGTGGCCCAGGGTGCCCTAAACGAAACGATAGAAATTGTAAAGACCAAACAAAGACGGTCTATGCGCACCACGTTGGGTCAAACACCATTAATTCAGCATCGCCTCGGCAGATGTGAGACAGCACTTAGAGCCTGCCGAGAATTTCTGTACGCCGAAGCGGAGCGCGTTTTGGCCGAAGTGGATGAACTGGATTATATGGGTACAGTTGCCACCATCTATGCCAATGATGCTTGGATCGCACACACCTGTGCAGAAGTGGTTACCACCTGCTTTAACATCAGCGGCGCCTCCAGCATTTATGAAAACGCACCCTTACAACGTAGACTACGTGATATCCATACCGTTACCCAACATGCCTCACTCAATGACAACTCCATCACCCGTTATGGGCGGTATCTCATGGGCGAACAGGTGGATATGTTCTTCTAGAGAAAGATGTTTAAGAAAATTGTTTCTAAAACATTCAGAAACAGTTGTTCAGGATTTTTATAGAAAAAATTAAAGTGGACCATTGACTATTTGGTCCACTTCTTTACGATGTTCCTTGACGATCACACAGCTTAAAACTTATTTAACAAATACTGGGCATCGTCGCCCACGCCACCGATCAGAGCGGATGATCGGCGGTACTGCCAGGGCAAGCCTAAGAAATAGAGCCCCTCCACACGTGTGACTCCCCTCTGGTGGATGGGTTTTCCCTGGCGGTCTAAAACATGTGGTATTTTAATCCAGCTGTAATCCGAATAAAATCCGGTTGCCCAAATTATATTTTGAACCTGGATTTGACTGCTGCACCCACCACCAATACAGAACCGTCTTGTAACTGGGACGGATTTAAATAGCGGAATGTATGCACGTGATAAACGTTAGCAGATAAGTGGGTTGCGAAAGGAGGAATATAGGGATTTTGGAAAGGCCCCGTTGCTACAACCACTTTTTCTGCAACGTTCCATGCTATCCGCCCCGAAAAAGGAATTAGACTTTCATTTCTCTATGATAGATTTGAGATGTTTCAATCTGAATAGTGGTATGCAAAATTTTAAACTTTTCTTCAATGATGTGAATCGCTTTTTGTAAAATCTGCTGGCTATCTTGATCATCCTCAATTAATATATGGCAGCTTAACGAATCCAAGCCTGAGGTGATGGTCCAAATATGAAGGTCGTGTACGTTAATCACTCCATCAATGCTTTCCAAAGCCCTTTTCACCTCAACAATGTCTATAGTAATGGGCGTTCCTTCCATTAAAATATGGACGGTATGTTTAATAACGCCCCACGCCCCCCTCAAAATAAGTAGCGCAACCAAGATAGAAATGAGAGGATCGGCTATATACCATTCAAATAGCCACATCACAACTCCAGCGATAATGGCTCCGATAGAACCTAAGGCATCTCCCAGCACGTGAAGATAAGCACTGCGCAGATTGACGTTATTTTTTACATCCCCTTTTCGCATCAAGACCCAAGCACTTAACAAATTGGCCAGGAGTCCCACTAAAGCAATCAGCATCATGGAACCACTGGCAACTGTTGGCGGATTATAAAAACGTTTAACGGCTTCCCATATGATAAAGCCTGCAATGATAAACAAGGTTACCCCATTAAACAGGGCGGC
>CALFAC010000096.1 GCA_937927935.1 uncultured Bacillaceae bacterium | reverse complement strand
GTTCATCCACCGATGGATACTTCTTCCTACTTACACAAAATTCTTGACGGTACCCGACTAAATCGTATCTGGTGTAATGGGTTCCTGTCAATGCATCAATTTACTTCTTGTAAATCCAACACAAATTTCTTAAAAAATATGGAATTGACAGGGACTTCCACCACTTTAAATCCTGCTTGATTTATATGCTCAGCGACTGCTTCCATCATCCCTGTTCTCATGCCCATCGCCCACAAGCTTTGGGAGCCATCCCGAAAAGTGGTGTCTACAAATTCCACTTCCAATTTACCTGTCAACTCCTTATGGGTTGAAATTTGGGCAGCGTGATTTCATCATTGATGGGCTCAAAAACCACCTCCACCGGCATTCCACATCTCACCTGGTCCACATCAATATTGATGATGTTTGACATCATTCGTACCCCTTCTTCTAAGGTGATGAGGGCCACCACATAGGGGACTTTATCCATAAAGGCTGGATGTCTGGGTCGGTGAACGACCGTATAGGAGTAGATGGTACCTTTACCTGATGATTCCACCCAAGCTAGATTTTCAGACATACAGTGGGGACAAAGTTGCCGGGGATAAAAAATATGCTGCCCACAATCCTCACACTTTTGGATCATAAGCTTATTGTTTTTACAACCTTCCCAATAGATCTTTGAATCGCCATCAATGACTGGTAAAGGAAATTGTTGATTGGCCATAATTAGTCCCTCCCTAATATGCACACTGCTGTTGAAGCCAAGTAGCCGCCTGTACCACATACCAACGCTAACTGAGCGTCTTCCACCTGACGCTCTCCACACTCGTGGCGCAATTGTCTCACTGCCTCAATGAGGAGAAAAATACCATACATGCCTGGATGGGCATAAGAAAGGCCGCCGCCATTTGTATTTAATGGGAAGTCTCCCCCTGGAGCCGTTCGCTGATTGGAAACAAAATCGCCTCCCTCCCCAGGTTTGCAGAATCCCAAAGATTCCAGGGTAAGGAGCACAGTAATGGTAAAGGAATCATAAACCTCCACCACATCAATATCATCATGGGTGACACCGGCCATTTCAAAAGCCGCTTTTCCCGATTCCACCGCCGATGTGATGGTCAGATCCGGCATGGATTGAATGGTCATATGGGAATGAGCCTCACCATGTCCTAAAACCCAAATGGGTCTTTTTCGACAATCTTTAGCCCGTTCGGGGGATACGACCACAATGGCCCCAGCACCATCTGTCACCAAGCAGCAATCCAGCTTATGTAAGGGGGAACTGATCATGGGTGACTGCAGCACATCCTCTATGGTGATGGGTTCCCGCATGGTAGCTGCAGGGTTTAACTGCGCCCATTTACGCGTGGCGACCGCTATTTCAGCCAGTTGTTCAGAAGTGGTACCATACTGATACATATGGCGCTGTGCGGCTAAAGCATAGCTGCCGACCGGGAGGGGTAAACCATACGGCGTTTCGTATTGAGACATATACTCAGCCTGTATGTTACCGCCACCCCCTTGACGAACACCGGAGCGCTGGGTGCTTCCGTATACGATTAAAGCCACTTCACACAATCCTGCTTGAATGGCTGCCACAGCGTGACCCACATGGGCTTCAAAAGAAGACCCGCCAATTTGAGTGGAATCGGTAAATTTAGGTTGGATACCCAAATACTCTGCCACCGATAAGGTGGGAAACAATCCGTTGCCGGGGATCCCCCAAAACCCAGCTGAAAAGAAACCATCCACATCATCCTTTTTCAAGCCAGCATCCTCCAAGGCCCTTTTGGCCGCAATGGCCTGTATCTGTAATACGGATAATCCGCCCGGTACTTTCCCATTTTCCAGTTCCACATCGCCGACACCCACAATAGCTGCCAAACGTTTTTGAGACATATAAAACGACTCCTTTTTCTCAAGGTGATAATCTATCAGTCGATCAAATATTTTAGATTGACATCTTTGGAAAAAGATTAGGAAAAACCGAAAATAATCCGAAACATTATCACATATTGGTCACCTCCCTCACCTCCCATCCATCATGTTATGGCCGCAAAGGCGATAGGCGGGGTAAAATTGGAAACAATGGCAAAATAATAGATGAATAAGTGGGCAGCCAATAGATTGACCCCAAAATCAACGAGAGACGGCCCAACTAAGACAGCCACCAAGGCATAAGCGGCAACCGATGGCATTCCCATTCCCAAAATAATACATCCAATGGCCGCGGCAATAAGCAATATGATTAAGCTGTTTGCTCCAATTTGAGATAGTAAATATCCTATTTTAAACCCTAAGCCAGATACTGCGGTTACGCCCACTACGATTCCGGCCACTGCTAAAGCGCAGGCGGCATCCAACATCATTTGGGCAGTCCCCAGGACAGCATCCCAAAGGCGCTTAAAGAAACGGGGGCGATTTTCCCGCACCAGTGCAAAAATGGGGATCGCGATTAAGCTGGTAATTACCCCAGCCGTTGCTGGATGGAGTCAAAAACTAGACCACATCTATTTTCTGCAGGTCCTTGGCCACGATGATGGTTCCATCAAAAACTTCAGATGCTTCTTTAAGGATTTTACTTTCATTCACTTGCGGTAAAAAATGGGTTAAAACAAGGGTTTTAACTCCGGCTCGACGGGCTGTTTCGGCGGCCTGGCGAGGAGTACAATGCTCTTTCTGCAAATTGGCCCAAATGGTTTTAACCCTTTCATCGGTGGGATTTTCATAGCGTGGATTGGTTGCCAGTCCAGCATCATGGACTAATACATCAGCTCCCTGTGCCAAACGAACCAGCGCTTCTGTTGGTGCGGTATCGCCGGAAAAGACCACTGCTTTAGAGCCGATATCAAACCGGAAAGCATAGGTGGGCACGTTATGAATCATTTTTTCCGTCGTCACTTTCCAAGGAAAATCCAGTTGAACCACCCCTGGTTCTTCTATTTCAATCACGTTTACATCCAAAATGCCTTCCGGAGGATAACCAACTGATCGACGGTAAGCAATATCATCTTCAAACATGTCAATCAGGGTGTCATGAAAACGCTTTGTGCCAGAAGGACCAATTACCGTCAATTGATCCCGTCCCATTCCCCATCCCCCTAATAAAAAGCGGGGATAGCCAAAAACATGGTCTGAATGGAGATGGGTGAACCACAGATAGCGCACGTTTTGGGGAGCAATGCCCACTTTTAAAAGTTGCTGGGTCGCATTTTCGCCGCAGTCGATCATGATGGGGACATCATCAACCACTAATGCTTGAGATACGCTGTACCGTTCTAAATCAGGGCGGGGACTGCCCGTCCCCAACATATAAATGGAAATCGTATGGGCCATCAGCTCTCTCTCCTTTTACCATGATGCTAAATTTAATAGATTCTAGCTTTTTATTGATTTTGAACTATTTTACTAAAGGGATCCCGCCGATGTAAATTATCATGTAAGCGTTGCTGCAATTGGGCAATGTCAATTTCATGCACACTGCCTGTTCCCGCTAAACTTAGGGCATGAGCTGCCGCTGCACCTGTGGCCATACAGGGCCCCATCACCCGTACGCTGGCTAAAGCCACCACATCGGCATCGATACAGCGTCCCGCTGCCGCCAAATTGTCCACATCGGGAGGCGTCAAACTCCCCAGTGGAATATAGTGAACATGATCCACGTCAAAAGGTTCCCATAAGTAACCGTTCATCTTATTGTGCAATTCAATGGGCCAGGCGGTTCGGGCGATAGAATCTGAAAAATAAGTGCCTTGACGCACTTCTTCAGCGGTTAATTGGTGGCGCCCAACGATCCAGCGTGTTTGACGGATGCCTGGAAAAGCGTACGTTCTAATGCGAGATTGACCGAATGCTAAGGGAAATTCATGTTTAAGAAAGTTAAACGTTTTATCCACTCGGTCCTTGCCCTCTAGTGCTTTTTCCGATGCCGCGATGGGCTCCAGAGGGGTTTCAACATGGGTTGTATTTAAAACGGCTGTCCCTCTTCCCGGGAACAAGACAACGATCCCATCATATCGCTCCAAACCATATTGATCAGCTTTTTCTTTCATCCGATCTCTTAAAACTTGAAACTCAGGATAATGTTCTTCATTTATCCCTTCCACAACAGCCACCTGTGTACCGTAAATGGGCCCTTCTTCAGGCTCACGGCAAGGAAGTCCGGCATGCCAAGTGAGGGCTGCATCCCCTGTGGCATCGATAAATCCATTGGCAGAAAGACGTACATCGCCAAATCGGGTGGCCAGCTCGACCGAAGTGATCCGTCGGCCTTCAATCTTAGCCCCTCTTAAGACGGCCCCCAGTATAACGGTAATCCCCAACGATCGGACGGTGCGATCAATCCATCTGGCCAGTGCCACTTCATCATATTGAACCGTGTTATAAAGGGGGCGCAAAATAATATTTCCCTGGGGCCCCAGCTCGCGAATAATATCTTCAGCAATGCCGTAAGTAAAAAGATAGGGGTCAGGTCCATTGGAAACTAGACCGGCAAAGGTGCCAATAATGGAGTTGACAGCTTGCCCCCCGAGCATGGGGGAACTATCGATCAAAGCCACCTTGTGGCCGGCTCTGGCTGCTTCAATGGCGGCCGATACGCCCGCTGCCCCTGAACCCACCACGCAAATTTCAACCTTCACTTCCTGAATATGCTGCGGCTGTTTTCTAACGATTCGTGTGGCTTTCATTCGCTCTTCCGCCATCTATTCCACCCCTGTCAGAAAAAACTGTTTTTTTACTTATCCAAACCTTGTTGGCCTTAAACTTAACGAACTGTAACTTATGAAAATAATCGGCGAGTTTCTTCGTCACCTAACCAGTGATCCTCCAGATTCGGGTAATGAGCCCACCCTACTTTGATAGATTTGCAACCAGCCCCGCTCGTCACTGGTATAGGAGAGTGATAGCTTTTGCCGTCTTTCCTCCAGCACTTCTTCGGCCACTTCCAAGTTGACAAATCGCTTCTCAACATCGATGGAAATCATATCCCCATTTTCCACCAAAGCGATCGGGCCTCCATCAGCCGCTTCAGGTGAAACTTCGTTCACAGCCAACATATGATTAGACAGCCCCGATTGCTGCCCATCGGTCACAACGGCCACTTTATCACCTAAACCGGCGCTGTTTAAGGCAAAAACAAAGTTGGTGGCCATGCCCATGCCTGGGGTCCCCTTGGGGCCAAGTCCCCTTAAAACAACCACATGACCTGGTTTAATCAATCCTTGTTCCACGCCTTCGATGGCTTGTTGAGCCGACTCAAAAACGATAGCCGGGCCTCTAAACTTTAAAGGCCTTTCTTCCGTCACCGGAAGTTTAATAATACCCGTCTCTGGGGCTAAAGATCCCCGAACGAGCACGATGGAGGGTCTATAGTTAAATGCATTAGCCATCGGTCGGATTACGTCTTCATTTTGAACGGTAACATTTTTAAGATTTTCGGCTACTGTTTTCCCGGACACGGTGATGATATCAGTGGTTAGCACCTGCTCTAATTGTTTCATCACCCCTTGAGTGCCGCCCGCCTGCTCAAACTGTTCAATGGTGTGCTCTCCATTGGGCCTTACGGCGCTTAGTAAAGGAATTTGATCGGCAAATTGTTCAAACAGTCGGTAAACATCTACAGGGCAACGGGCTTCTTTGGCCAAGGCCTGCAGATGTTTAGCAGCATTGATAGATCCGCTAACACTAAGCACCACCTTGACCGCATTGGCAAATGCTTCAGGGGTAAGAATATCTCTTGGTTTTAAATCATCCCAAATCATTTGGATTATTCTTTGGGCGGCCGAGCGAACGGCTGCCCACATTTTTTCGCTGTTGGCCAGAACAGGGGTTGTTCCAGGAAGAGCCATTCCCAACGCTTCACATACAATGTGCATCGTGTTGGCGGTGCCCAGGCCAGCACACACACCTGGGCCCAGGATAGCGTTTTGACTCATTTCTTCCAGTTCTTCTACGGTGTAATCGGCTTCACCCGTTTGTCGTTTAACCGCGTTAAACCACACATCTTCAAAATCGATGGGTTTACCTTTATACTGCCCACTTGGTTGATACCCGCAAGCAACAACAATGGTGGGGATATTGATGCGGGCGGCCGCCATCAGCATGCCCGGGACCGTTTTGTCACAGGAAACAAGGCAAACCATACCGTCTAAAAGGGCTCCTTCCACCGCAACTTCAATGTCATTGACGATTAAATCACGGGCGGGAAGGATATAACCACCATTTTTTCCGATATTGGTGACAGCATCTGAAGGCGCGACAGTCCGAATTTCAAACGGTATGCCACCTGCGGCTCTGATTTCCTCTTTCAACTTGGCCGCAATATCGTCTAAATGAGCAAAGCAAGCGGCAAGAGTAGATGAAGCATTTACAATGGCAATTTTGGGTTTAT
>CALFAC010000095.1 GCA_937927935.1 uncultured Bacillaceae bacterium | reverse complement strand
CCTCAGGTTGTTCCTCTGTGGCACCATTATTTGGGGTCTCGTTTTGGCCGGACTGGCTGGTTTCAGAACTGGAACAGCCCACCAACACCAGGGCCATTGCTAAAGCTAATAGAACGATTATGCCCCAAATGGAACGTCTTTGTTTACTTTCTCTTGCCATTGTTAAACCTCTCCCTTCTGTCTTTTAACGGCGATTATTATTCGGTGTTTTACCGCCATCTGTCCAACCCCCTCGATCAAACCGGTTGATGCCCCAGGATTTTCCCCAGTACATCCCCCCTTTCCCAGCTTCAATATCACACCCCAAGATAATCGCGTTGCACATCTTCATTCTTGAGGAGTTCTTCGGGACTTCCTTGCCAAACAATTTGCCCCTTATTCATCACCAGGACCTCGTCAGCCACATTACAAGCCAGGTAAAAGTTTTGCTCCACCAATAGAATGGACAAGCCTGTCTGTTTCAACGTTTTAATAATTTCTTCCACCTGTTCAATGATGACAGGGGCCAATCCTTCAGACGGTTCATCCATCAGCAAAAAATCGGGGTTGGTCATCAGCGCCCGTCCAATGGCTAACATTTGCTGCTGTCCACCGGACAGCTCATTGCCCATGTTGTTTTCCCGTTCCTTTAGGGCCGGGAATAGGTTATAAATCTCCTCCAAAGTCCACGCTTTCCTTTGTTCCGGATTACGGGGTGGACGGGCCGGCATCAGCAGATTTTCCCGTACCGTCAGAGATGGAAAAATTCGGCGGCCTTGGGGGACCAGGCCAATGCCCCTTTTGGCAATCCGATAAGGGGGGAGGCCCGTAATCGGCTGTCCTTCATAGAGAATGCGTCCTTCCCGGGGAGGCACCAACCCCATGATGGAATGGATGGTGGTGGTTTTGCCAGCTCCATTTCGCCCTAATAGAGCTACGCACTTTCCTTTTTCCACGGCAAAGCTTAATTCTTGCAGAATGTAACTGTTGCCATAGTAGGTCTTAATCTTTTCAACGGTTAACACCAGCCAAGGCACCTCCCCCAAAATAGATCTCCTTCACTTCCACGTTCCCCTTGATCTCTTCCGGCTTTCCGGTTAGGAACACTTGACCATGGTGCAGCACGGTAATTCGATCGGCAATGGCAAAAACCACTTCCATATCATGCTCAATCATGAGCAAGCTTACGGAACGGGGCAAGTCTTGAATTAACTGGGTGGTTAAAGCGGTTTCGGCGGGGGACATCCCCGAGGTGGGTTCATCCAACAACAATATTTCCGGCTTGGAGGCCAGAGCCAATAAAATTTCCAATAGTCTCTGCTCACCGTAAGATAGCTCGTTCACCAACTTGTTTCGCCGATTCCACAAATCCCAACGCTTAAGTAGCTCCTCTGCCTCTTCCAGCAGGTCATGATAGCGAGTAATTGATTTAAACCATTTATAGCGATAAGGTTTGCAAGCCATAATGGCCAGATAAACGTTCTCTTCCACCGTTAAGTTATTAAATAAATTGTTCTTTTGAAAAGTGCGGGACAAGCCATCATGCACCCGACTATGGGACGGCAGATGAACCACTTCTTTCCCCTTGATTTCAATCCGTCCTTCATCAATGGGCAGGACACCAGAGATGCAGTTGAATAATGTGGTTTTCCCTGCTCCGTTCGGGCCAATGATCACATGCCTTTCCTGGGGTTGAACCTCCAGGCTCACGCTGTTAAGCACTTTCAGCCCCTTGAACGATTTGCTTAACCCTTCCACCTTGAGTAAGCTCATGCCTGTCCCCCCTCTGTCTTGCTTTCCTCTGCCACTTTGGCCGGTTCGGCAAGCTTCTCTTCTTTTGTAAATAGGCGATTCCATAACCGCTTGAGCAAGTGCGCAATTCCGCCCCGGCTATACAACACAAAGACGATAAAGATGGCTCCCATCACCATAGGCCAGCGGGCGGTAAAGGTGCTGATGTAGTTTTGCAAAATGACAAACAGTCCTGCACCAATGGGGGGACCAAATAAGGTGCCCACACCCCCGATGATAGACATCACCAGCGCTTCACCGGAGAAAAACCAACTGGCCACTTCCGGACTTACAAAACGGTTGAAGAAGGCGTATAGACTACCGGCAAAGCCGGCCATCGCTCCAGCAACGGTATAGGCAATCAACTTGTAGGAGCGGATGGGATAACCCAACGCTTTCATCCGGTCCTCGTTCTCCTTGACTCCCAAAGTGGCCTTACCCAATGGAGCGGCGATGTAGCGTCGGAGGAGAAAATAACAGAGCAACATGGAGAAAGCCATAATGTAATAGAGCGCCAATTGACTTTGCACAGGCCCAAAGCCTAAATCAAGCTGCGCTCTGACCGTCATGCCGTCCGCTCCCCCGGTCACATCTTTCCACTTAAAGAACACCGTATAGACAACCTGGTTAAAGGCTAACGTGATCATCAAAAAGTACGCGCCGGACGTTCTGACAAACAACCAACCGGTCAGAAAAGCTAAAATGCCGGCCAAAATGATAGCAGCCAAAATAAGCACATACGTATTGGTGGTCACATTGGCCAACAGGGCCACGGTATAGGCACCAATGCCAAAAAATGCGGCATGTCCCAATGAGACCAGACCCACATAACCAATAATAAAGCCAAGGCTAAGCACAAAAATGGACATAATAAAGATCTCAGTGGCCAGCTGCATGCCATACGTGGTGAGCACCAGGGGTAACAAGACAATAATTCCAATAATGACTACAGGCCAAATCCAACGATTCATGCTCCCACTCCTTTGCCGAACAAGCCAGACGGTTTAATCAAGAGCACCAAACCCATGATAATGAAAATGATGGCCATGGAAAACGAAGGAAACCACATTTGTCCAAAGGTATCGGCCATGCCGACCAGGATCGCCCCGACAAAGGAGCCTTTCCATGTACCCAGTCCCCCGATAACAACCACCACGAGAGATAATATTAAAATATCGCCTTCCATGCCGGTATATAGACCCAAAATGGGCCCACCCAAACCTCCGGCCAGCCCGGCCAGCGCAGCACCAAAGGCAAATACACCGGTAAAGGCCACCTTAAAGTTGATCCCCAGGGCCCCCAGCATCTCCCGATCATCGACGCCTGCCCTGATGACGGCACCGATTCTGGTTTTCGTCTCCAAGTACCACATGACTACAGCCACCAGACAGCCTACCAACACCACAAAGACACGGTACACGGGAAAGCTAACAACCCCCACTGAAAAGGAAGAGGCCAAGTAATCAGGAACAGGGATTGATTGGGGACTGGTTCCCCAAATCCATTTAGCCACATCGGCTAGAAAAAACATCAGACCAAAGGTAAGTAACACCTGCTCAAATTCCTGACCATACATCTTATCCAGTAAAAAACGCTCTATAATCACGCTCAATAAAGCCATGACCACAATGGCCACAAGCAAGGAGAGCCAAAAATTAAGATAGTTGTTAACCAAAGAAAGGGTGACATAGCCTCCGATTAAAAATAGGGCACCGTGGGCTAGATTGATCACGTTCAACAAACCGAAAATGATGGATAAACCTGCTGCAATCATGAAGAGTAACATGCCGTAAGCCAAACCAGTCAGAATCTGCACCAAAAAAATTGACATGTCCACTGGTCCAATCACCCCGTTCTTCATATTTTTACATATTTTTATCATTTATAATTATCGATTTAACGGTATAGTACATGTATTGTATATTTTCTGATCAATCCACCCATAAATGCCCCCTTTGGATACATGATCTATTTAAGACTATCCAGAAGACGACCGTTCGTTAGGACTATATACCTAGATACGTAAACGCCCTCCTTCCAAAAGACTAAATCATATGCCTATCCATATCCATATTTTAGCCATAATTAAGAATATATATCAAGTAATAATCTTTACTTAAATTAGATGGTGAATAAAGTTCGTTTGATTCACTACATTATTACGTGCTTGACAATATTTTAAAAGGATAGTAGCATGTTAACATACTCGCCAGTATTTGAATATAATACTATGGATGTCACATGATGGAGGTTACATGAGAACAGCAGAGCGAATCTACAAGGCTTTACTGGAACTGGCCCAACACCATCCCGCTGACAAAATAACCTATGCCGAAGTAGCACAGCGAGCTGGAGTCCATTGGACAACGGTGCGACGCTATTTTGGCAGCAAGGAAGAGATGAGAAAAGCAGTGAAGCACATACAGGCAGACCGCAGCCCGAAAATAAAAGATACGCGGACCAAAATCTTAGAAGCAGCCAGAACCGTTTTTGCCCGTTACGGGTACAGTGCAGCCACCCTCGATCAGGTGGCTCAGGAAGCTGGCCTAACTAAAGGGGCCGTATATTGGCACTTCTCCAGCAAGAGCGATCTATATCTTGCCTTATGCGATTTAAGCTTAAAACAGCTTCTCTCTTCCCTTCCAGACCAGTCTGAAGAAATTTTTGATTCCAGCGATCCCCGCGCGGCATTAAGTCAGTTTCTTTTTTCGGAATGGAAAAAATGTGAGCATGATCATGGAGAACGCTCACTCTTGTTTCTTGAATTTATCACAAGCAGCAGGGATCCTGCCGTAAGGAAAAAATTAAATGCTTCTTTCTCCCATTTATTTACCCAAACAGAGCAAATTTTGGCCGATTTTAAAGAGAGAAAACTTATCGATTCTGGGGTAGATCCAGAAGCGTTGTCCATTTTTTTTCATGCCTTGTTAAACGGCATGGTGATGATGTGGCTAGTTGCTCCTCAATCGATCGCCTTTGATGTTTTAGCCAGAGAGATCGCCAAAATAATATGGCATGGAATTGGCCCGCAGGAATAACCAACCCTTTCGAGACGGGCATATTTTTTGGGAATAACATACCCATGAGTATGTTTTTGTTATATTTTTATTGCCGGTTCATTTATTTCCCGTTTTATTGTTTTATCCATTTTTCCGGATCAAATTCAGGATGGAAGGGGATATAATACATGACCATTATTTTAGCCATATCTATTCTATTGGGAGGCTTATTTTTATATAGCCGGTTTAAAAACAAAGAGGCCGAGGTCAAGTACCCTCCCAAAGGTGAGTTTATAACCGTTGAGGGGATAAGGTTGCACTATTTATCAAGAGGAAAGGGAAAAAAGACGGTGGTTTTTCTCCATGGAGCGATGCTGAGCGCCAATGATTATGAGCCTCTACTGGATCGTGCGGCACAACAGGGTTATCACGCCCTTGCCTTTGATCGACCTGGGTATGGCTACAGTGAACGGCCCCTTCATGAAGCGGTGACTCCCCAAGTTCAAGCCAGACTGATCCATAAGGCTTTGGTCAAATTGGGCATTGAAAAAACCATCGTTGTGGGCCATTCCTGGAGCGGCCTGCTTGCACTCACCTATGCCTTGTCCTATCCGGAGCAGGTGACAGGCATCGTTATCCTGGGAGGCGCGATGTATAAGGAAGGGTATCCAGCCGAAAAGGGGGACCCCATCGCCGCTTTGATTCAAACACCGGTTATCGGCTTTTTTCTATTACACTTTTTATTGCGCAGTCCGTTGGGGACTAAGCTGACTGATCTGATGCTCGAGGCAACGTTTGCTCCGGACCCTGTGCCCTCTGACTACCGGGCGCTGACCCATGCCTTGTGGCTTCGCCCTAGCCAATTTAAAGCAAACCGGGAAGATGTGCTCGCTTTTCCGCCTGCCGCAGCCCACATCAGTGTTCGATATCCGGAGATCAAACAGCCCATCGCCATGGTGGTGGGTGAACAGGATCCCTTTGGCGCAACCGCACAGGCTCAGCGGCTGCAAGAGACTCTTCCCCAGGCTAAGCTGGTGATGATTCCCCAGGGCGGTCACATGATTCCCCATCATTATCCGGAACAGGTGCTGGATGCCATCCACTGGGTCTCTCAGTCTTACACCGATTTAATCAGCAGATAGATAAAATAGGGGACCCCCAATATGGAAACGATGATGCCCACTGGCATTTCGGAAGGCGCCATGATCACCCGTCCCAACGTATCGGCTGCCAGAAGAATGAAAGCGCCAATAGCCGCGGTAAGGGGTAAACATTTGGAATGCTTCGGTCCCACCAAACGCCTGGTAATATGGGGAGCGATGAGCCCCAGAAAAGAAAGACCTCCACCGACCGCCACGCAGACCCCGGCCAAGGCCACGGCCATAAACAACAAAAGCTTACGTTCTCTGGCAACTTGAACACCCACTCCCATGGCCGCGGCCTCTCCGAGCTGCAAGATGTCCAGCACCCTAGACCGATACAAAGCAAGCGGAATCAGCACCACTAACCAAGGCAAAAGGGCCCACACATAGCTCCAATTGGCCCCCCAGATGGAACCGGACAGCCAGGTGAGAGCCCTGGTAAAATTGCTGGGCTCCATTTTCAATTGAAGAATAATCAAGCCGGCATTAAAGGCGGCTGTCAGGCCAATCCCCATGAGCAACAAGCGGATCGGCGTAATCTGACCCCTCTTTTTGGCCAACGTATAGACTAAGAAGGCAGCCAGAAAAGCCCCCGTCAAGGCCGTCAGGGGGAGCACGTAGATGGAAGCCCAGCCGTTAATCAATGCACTCCCCTGAAAAAAGAACATATAGACCACAACGGCAAAACCAGCTCCTGCATTGATTCCTAAAATCCCGGGATCGGCCAAAGGATTTTGGGAGACTCCTTGCAGAATGGCGCCGGAAAGGGAAATGCCCATGCCCACCAATATGGCCATCACAATGCGTGGCAAACGAAACTGAAAGAGGGTTAACTGATGGTCAGGGCTCCCCTTGCCCACAAAAGTGGCCAGCACCTCGGTGAGAGGAATTTTGATATAGCCAGCATTAATGCTTACCACAATAGCCAAAAGAATTAATAGAAGTGTTAAAACAAAAACCGCTTTAAAATCCATCACTTTGGACGGCACATTAAGCCCTCCCCTCTTTACGGGCTAAATACAGGAAGAAGGGAACGCCCACCACGGCCGTTATCGCTCCAACCGGGGTTTCAAAAGGAGCATTCACCATGCGTCCCACGATATCAGCCCCAATTAATAACATGCCGCCTAAAATGGCCGAACAGGGAATGATCCAGCGGTAATCGGTGCCCACTAAAAAGCGGACCATATGGGGAACAATCAGGCCAACGAAGCCAATCATACCGGCAATGGAAACGGAAGCGCCCGTAAGCAGAATCACCGTGACTGCTCCCAGCAACTTGATGAGATAGGTTTTTTGGCCCAAACCTTTAGCCACTTCCTCCCCTAAACTAAGCACCGTTATTGAACCGGACAAAATAAGTGCCAACAACAGTCCGCTGCTGACAAAAGGGAATAAAAATTGAATTTGGGTGGGCTGGACTGCAGAAACGCCTCCGGCAAAAAAAAAGCTGATCTCTTTAGCGATATTAAATTTGATCCCGATGGCCGTTGACAAGGAGCTTAATAGGGACGTGATGGCGGCTCCTGCCAAAGCCAGTTTGACGGGCGTGATCCCCCCTCGGGAAAGAGAGATAAGACCAAAGACAAGGGCAGCCCCCAAAGCCGCTCCTATAAAAGAGAAGATGGACAACCCTAAATAAGAGATGCCCGGGACAAGGGCGAAAGCAATGGCAATGAGAAAGGAAGCACCTGAGGTCACCCCCAAGATGGAGGGAGACGCCAGTGGATTTCGGGTTATGCCCTGCATGATGGCCCCCGATACCGCCAAGGCGGCCCCAATGAGTATGGCGGCCAATGCTCGCGGCAGGCGCAGTTCCCTGACAATAAGGTGGGCATGATTATCCTCTTCATAAGCAAAAAATGCATTTACCACATCTCGATAAGTTAAGTCTGCCGCTCCAAAACGAATGGAAATGACCACGGCAAAAAATAAGCCGATGCTGCCGACCAACAGAATCATGAGGGCAGCGTTTCTATTTTTGTTGTGATAGAACGTATGTAACCCAGCTCCAAAGTGACCCATTGTCTCGATTTTTCCCCCAAAATATGATTGACAAAGAGAGCAAGATATACTTTAATTGAAAACAGTTATCATTATCACTTTCCTGTCCAACTATCTATTTTAGCATAGTATTGGAGGATTAGAAATGATCTTACAAAGGAAAAAATGGCTGATCGTGATCATCACCGCTCTGTTTGGGGTCTTCATCTTGGCGGCCTGCGGTGGCCAGGAGAACCCATCGCCATCTGAAGGGGACCACACACCCCAACAAAATGAAGGGGCAAATGAAAGCGGGACAGATACCCGAACTTTAGTTGACGGGATGGGCAATAAAGTGGAAGTGCCTGCTCAGCCGGAGCGAATCATCGCCAGCTATCTGGAAGACCATCTTGTCACCCTTGGCGTTACACCGGTGGCCCAGTGGAGTGTTAACGATGGAAAAAGCATCCAGGGCTATCTTCAATTTGCTCTGAAAGATGTTCCCCCCATTCCCTATGATCTCCCCTTTGAAGCGGTTCAATCGTTCAATCCAGATCTCATCATTATGGATTCTGCCAGTTTGGTGGAAGGGGGAAAGTATGAGCAATATAATAAAATTGCCCCCACCTATGTGATTGGTACAGAAGTGAACACCGATTGGCGCGAGGAATTAAAGATCATCGGTGAAGTATTAGGAAAAGAAGAGGAAGCCCAAAAAGCTTTGGAAGAATACGATGCCAAAGTGGCAGAAGCTAAAGCTTTGATTGAAGAGAAAGTGGGCAACCCCTCGGTGGCCGCCATCTGGTTGGTGGGTGGGCAGTTTTTCATCGTCAATGAAAATCTTTCCAGCGGAGCCGTTATGTATGGCGATTTGGGATTAAAAGCGCCCCAGTTGGTGAAGGAGATTTCCGCCAACTCCGTAGATAACTGGAGCCCCGTTTCCCTGGAGAAATTGGTAGAACTGGATGCTGACTATCTCTTCCTCATAAATAGTGACGGAACAGATTCCGCCCCCTTAAGTGATAAGCTGTGGGAAAGCATACCGGCGGTAAAAGCAGGCAACGTGTTTCAGTTTTCACCTGACGAAAGCTGGTTGTATACCGGAGCCATTGCCAATA
>CALFAC010000094.1 GCA_937927935.1 uncultured Bacillaceae bacterium | reverse complement strand
CTGTCTTGAAAAAAGCCGGCTTTTTAACCCGCGATCCTCGGATGAAGGAACGGAAAAAATACGGGCTCAAAGGAGCTCGGCGGGCACCTCAGTTCTCCAAACGCTAAATCAGTTATGCTTCAGTTTGTCCATACCCATTTTTGGTCCTCAGCCTGTGTTTGCTGAGGGCTTTTTTATTTTTTTGGCTCATAACCTCGTCCTTCACGTCGTATATATGAACAGACAGGGAGGAAGAGGGATGGAAGAGCGTAAAAAAATGGTTAGACTCATTCTTGTTCTTGTTCTGCTCAGCTTGGTCACCGCATTTTTAATCTATTTTATTAACCAGCTTTTTGAAAATCAGCCCGCTACCGGTTTGCCGTTGAGCGGGCAGATTGTGGTTCTGGATGCCGGTCATGGGGGACGGGATGGGGGAGCCGTTAGTCAGTCTGGACTGATAGAAAAAGAGATCACGTTATCCATTGCCCTTTACCTCAGGGATTTTTTAGAGCAGGCGGGCGCCATGGTGATTATGACTCGGGAGGATGATCGGGAACTGGCCTCGGAAGATGCCCACCGGCAGGGCAGAAGAAAAAAAGAGGATCTCATGAACCGGGTCAAACTGATTAATACCGACTATGCCGACCTGTTTGTCTCGATCCACTTAAATAGCGTCAATTCCACCCGCTGGCGCGGCGCTCAAACCTTCTATAACCCCCTGTGGCCGGAGAACGAACGGCTGGCCCGCTTTATTCAAGATGAGCTGATCCGCAATTTGGAAAACACCAATCGGTTACCCAAAAAAAACCAAGATATCCTCATCCTTAGAGCCAGTCAAATTCCCGGTGTCCTGGTGGAGGCCGGCTTTCTATCCAATCCTGAAGAAGCCCGCCTTCTTTCTCAGGCGGAGTATCAAAAAAAAGTGGCCGCCGCCATCTATACGGGGATTTTGCGCTATTATAGCGATGAGAATACATTGGAATGGCCGACCTCACATTTGTCACGGGGCGTCCATTTTTATTAACCGTCTTCCATATGGTATACTTTAAAAGAGTAAGTTGATATCTAACCATGTCACAATACAAGGGGGATCTGACGTGCTAACCCAAGAGCGTATTCTGGAGGCCTTAAAGGATGTTAAGGACCCAGAATTAAATAAAAGTCTGGTTGAATTAAATATGGTCCGCGATATACAAGTGGACAAAGATAATAACGTCAGTTTAACCGTTGTGCTCACCATCGCCGGCTGTCCGCTTAGAACAACGATTGAACAGGACGTGATCGATAAATTAAAAGAGATTGGGGCCAAAGAGGTGAACGTCACCTTTGGGGCTATGACCGATGAAGAACGGGCAGCCTTATCTCAGCGATTGCGCAGTGAGGCAGGGCTGGGGCGGGGTGGCCAGCCGGGAGGTCAGCAACCCGTACTGTCACCTTTGCTTGCGCCCGACTCTAAAACCCAGTTTATCGCCATCACCAGCGGAAAAGGCGGAGTGGGCAAATCGACCATCACCGTCAATTTGGCGGTGGCCCTGGCCCGAAAAGGAAAAAAGGTGGGCATCATCGATGCCGATATATACGGATTTAGCATCCCAGATATGATGGGGATCGAACAGCGGCCCACCGTGATTGATGATGTGATTCTCCCCGTTGAGAAACATGGAGTGAAAGTGATGTCCATGGGCTTTTTTGTCCAGGATAATTCACCGGTTATTTGGCGGGGACCCATGTTGGGTAAAATGCTGCGCAACTTCTTCAGCGAGGTGCACTGGGGAGAGTTGGATTATATGATCCTTGACCTGCCACCAGGGACAGGAGACGTGGCCCTTGATGTGCATACCTTGATTCCCACTTGCAAAGAGATTATTGTGACGACGCCCCATGCGACCGCTGCCTTCGTAGCGGCCCGGGCTGGAACCATGGCCATCCAAACCAAACATGAAATATTGGGTGTGGTAGAAAACATGGCTTACTATCAGCTGCCGGACGGCTCAAAGGATTATATCTTTGGTCGGGGCGGGGGAGAAAAGCTGGCCAAGGTGCTGAAGACGGAACTGTTGGCCCAGATTCCTCTGGGACAGGCCGATCCAAATGCTTCGGTGGATAATCCCTCCCCTTCCATCTATCCTGAAGGATCGTTAATTGGAAACATCTTTGCTGAGCTGGGAGAGCGCGTCATTAAAAAAATGGAAGTGAACGTCTCCTGACCAGAAAAATACGGCTCTCTTCCGGCTACAAAAGCGATTCGGCCAGTGACTAGGGCATAAAAGGAGGGTCTCTTACAAGCGTAGGCTTGTGGAGACCCTCTTATTTAATTGGGGCAGGGTATTTCGCTACTGATTCTGACTGCTATCTTCGTTCTCCTGACTTTCCTGATTTTCTCCATTTTGTCCGCCCTGTTTCGGCTCACTTTGATTTTCCTTTGCCACCTGACTTAATAACTGTAGCAATTCCAGACGGAAATAGGGGCTACCCAAGGCTTCCTTCATCACGCTCATCGTCTCTTGACGGAAGGCTTTCGATTTGGTTAGCTCCAGAAACTGCTTTTCCATCTCCGGATCTTTGAGCACTTCCATCATGGCCGACTGATATTCGGGATCTTTCATTAAATCCTTGATGATTTTTTTATTTTGTTCCTCCAGCTGTTTGGCATATTCTTTCATAAATTTAGGATCCGTAAGCAGCTGTTGCCATTTCTCTTTGTTATCGGCCTGAAGTAAAGTTTCCTGAATGGTTTTTTTGATAAAAGGCTCATCCAGCATAATCTCCTGTTTAATAGCATCATCTTTGATGATTTCCTTAATCGCTTTCTTCCCTTCTTCGGTCTGAAGGATATCTAGCACCATCTGCTTCACTTCTTTATAATCGGCTTGGCTTTGTTCCTCATCTGACGAACAGCCACTCATTAGAAGGATCACAACACCGAAGAGAGCCAACCAAAGATATGTTGGCCTTATCATTTGGTGCATCCATAGGTATGGAGTGATGCGCTTCATGACCCGCCTCCCCTTTGCTTAGTATCACGTTTAATATGCTTCGCTAGCTTCAAATTATTCTTTTTGTTACAATCGTTATGGAGTTGTTACAAACGGTTTAGTGTGCAATTTTGAGTGTACAGAAAGTTGGTGAGTTAAGCTGCGCTTTAAAAATTGGCTGTTTCTCTTTATCACCACATTGCTTTTGGGAGGCTTGGTTAGTCTACTGACCAGCTTGATCCTGAATCAAGAGGGGGTTGAGGCGATCAGCGCCTCTTGGGGAGAATTTGTAGCAGGGGCCATCTTTCTGTTTGCGGTGGGCATGACCTTTAGCGCCGTTAGCCAGATGAGTTTTTTTGCCTACCTGTTGGTGAATCGGTTGGCCTTAGGTTTACTTCGATCCAAACGGCTATGGCATTATGTCCAACTGCTTCTGGTGGCTTTCACCTTTTTTGATTTGGTTTATTTCAGATATACGGCTTTTGGACAGGAAGGGGAAAGCTGGACCCATTATCTCCTTCTTCCCAGCCTGCTTTTGGCGGTCACCCTTCTATTAGCCTGGTTGAAGGTGAAACAAACCAATAGGCAAGCCTTTGTGCCGGCGTTGTTTCTGCTTTTTGTGGTGACCACCATTGCTGCTGTTCCCGCTTTGGTAACTAACGATACGGTCTGGTTGCAGCAAATGATGATCACCATTTTAGTCTGCCATACCTGGCAACTGTTCCTGCTGCCTCGGCTTAACACTGATGCAAAGCCCGACAAGACGGTTCGGACGGGTAAAAAGCGGCTGGCCTAGCCGGAAAGACTGTTAAAGTCCTTTAATCTTCTTTGTCACCTATTTAAGCTCTTTAATACCGTTTTCAGCGCCGGTCATCAGCTCAGTCACCGTCACAAATTGATAGCCTTGCCCTCTTAATTCTTTAATGATGCGGTCTAAGGCCTCCGGTGTTTGTTTGGCTGAATCGCTGGCATGCATTAAGATAATCTGGCCGGGTCCGATGGCGGAAAGGACATGCTCCACAATTTTGTCTGTGCCGGGGTTGGTCCAGTCCTGTGAATTGATGCTCCAGTGGACAACGGTGTAATCCAGCTGATCGGCAATTCTGAGCACCCGCTGATCAAAATCGCCGTTAGGCGGCCTGAGAAGGGTGGGGGAGAGGCCGGTCACGGCCCTTAAGATACGATGAGCTTTCTGGATCTGATCCCGTATCTCTTCATCCGTTAAACGGGTGTAATTAACATGTTTATGTCCATGAGAGCCGATTTCAAATCCTTTCTCCTTAATTTGCTGAACGATTTCCGGATGATGTTCGGCCCAAGGAGCGGAAAGGAAAAAGGTGGCTTTATTTACGTTGTTTTTGGCCAAAACATCAAGCACCTTTTCCGGCTGCTCGTGCCCCCACGAAATATCAAAGGTAAGGGCCACTTTTTTTTGCTTGGTTTCAACCTGTTCGATGGCATAGGGTTGATCGTCGGCGGACATGAGAAAGTCAGTTTGAGCATAAAATGTACTCATGGCGTCCCGTTCCACATAGATGACACCAGCGGTAAAAAAAGCAGCGATCACTAAAACGGCATATTTTTTAAGTTTAGATCCGTCAATCAGCCAGAATGAATTCAACCCTCTTCCCTCCAAACGATGTATATGCTTATCATCAGTGTATGTCCACCGAATAACGATTATGTGCATGAAAATGGGGTGATGAAGTGGCGGAACTTAGGGCACTGTTATGGGAAGGACGACGCTATATTGGAGCCGCGTTAATTTTGTTTAGCCTTGGGGCCCTCTTAGGCTATATGAACCATGAACAGCTGATCCATATCCTTGCGCCATTACTCAAGAATCTGGAGGAGTTGGTGGCCCAGATTGAAGAGATGAACAATCCGTGGTATATGAGCTGGATCATTTTTCAGAATAACTTGACGGCAGCCTTAACCATGCTTCTGGCCGGCGCTTTGATCTTCATTATTCCCCTGTTTGCTCTGTTTGCGAACGGTTTGGCGGTAGGGTATGTGCTGGCTTTAACGGGCCAAGAGGCAGGATTGTCACCCGTAACCATGTTTTTCTTTGGCATCTTGCCCCATGGTGTCTTGGAGCTTCCTGCCATCTTTTTGGCCGGAGGGATCGGTCTGTTTTTGGGATTAAGACTGTTGCGCTGGTTGTTTGGCACGGGCCAATTTTTTGCTCACCTGTTTGGCGGTCTCCGTCACAATTTGCACCAGTTCTGGTGGGAAGAGACGTTTCCTGTTCTCAAACGACGCGTCAAGGGGACGGTAAGGCTGGTGCTGATCGTGGCGGTGATGTTGGTTGGGGCTGCCCTGCTGGAAAGTTTTTTAACCCCTCTGCTTCTTTATCTCTTTGTCTACTAGCGGCTTGCCTCTGGCGCTCTCTCATTGATTAAAAATGGTTAGATTGGGAAATAGCTAATAAAAGCTTTCGGACAATATGGTACAGGGAGTGTAGACATTATGTTAGGGCTGTTGCTGACCATTAAAGAAGCAAGGGAAATCGAGTACTTACTGAAAAAAGAGATGGAGGAACTGCTCCTTGACCTGGAAGATGAACGGATCAGTGGACTCGTCAGGCGGGCTATGGAGGAGCGCTATAAGCTGCTATTTAACATCTACCGCCGCTTTGTCTCTTCGCAGGAATCGGCTAAATATGCCCCTAAAGGGTTTACCCAGGTGTGATCCAAATTGATGAAAATTGGCATGGGAAAACCCCTTGCCAAAATGCGTTAAACAGTGTATACTAATAAACGTCGCCTAGTGGACGACGTTTGTTCCGCAGTAGCTCAGTGGTAGAGCGGTCGGCTGTTAACCGATTGGTCGTAGGTTCGAATCCTACCTGCGGAGCCATCTGCTTCCTTAGCTCAGTCGGTAGAGCGCTTCCATGGTAAGGAAGAGGTCGCCGGTTCAAGTCCGGCAGGAAGCTCCATACATAAAATCAAGCTTGTATCCTTGAGGGTACAAGCTTTTTGTTTTTATGGAAAATGTATAAAAAGAGGCCGACTGGTAACCTCTCTTTTGAACTTGGGGAAGGATTATGACAGGCATACATCGAATAAATACAAAAACCGATTCAAGTAGTATATTCATTTTTTGCAAAGGAATGAATATCGGTGAAATACGGAAGGCAACATGTGTTGGTGGCCGGTTTTGCCCAATTTCCCAAAGGCACTCCGGTACACGAGCAATATAAAGTGATTGGCTGTATACTTATTATTGATATAACAACAGATATTGTGGTTGAAGCAACCTTTACCTTTTTGATCGATACGACGAGAAACTTTGTTTCTTCAATTGTCACAGGTCAATCGTTAAAAAACGGGATTACGGATATAGTGAAGGAAGTGGAAAGGCGTGTCCATATCCCTGGTCAAAAAGCGTTGATTCAATCCATCATTGCGGCCTATGAACGGTACTGTGAACTCAAAGCAAAGAATGGGAGTCGGCCACCTTTATTAAACGAATATAATGAAAATAAAGTTGATTAATGTAAGCCGATATTCTATAATATATGACACATTTAAATATTTTTACTGGCTTATCTATGGGGGATTGGGGATCACCCAATTCCTAGAATAGATAATGAACCAGTAGATATGAAGACTGTAAACAGTCTTTCATAGCTACTGGTTTTTTGACTTTTTGGACTAATTGTTGTTTCAACATTTTCTTAGCGTTGATGCTTAAATATGCAGGGGGGAAAGGGATGAATGGAAATCATCATCCATTGACCCATGAGGGCCAATTCCTTTGGGAACCATCTGAGACCCAAAAGAAAGAATCAAACCTGATGCACTATATAAGCTGGCTGACGCAAAAAAAGGGATTATCCTTTAGGGAATATAGAGAGTTGTGGGAATGGTCTGTAGGCAATATAGAAGATTTTTGGGAATCGATATGGGAATACTTTGATGTTCAAGCCTCCCAACCGTATTCCAAGGTTTTGTCCGGCGAAGTGATGCCTCATGTATCTTGGTTTGAAGGGGCCAGGTTAAACTATGCTCAACACATCTTCCGCCAGATGTCATCGGATCGGCCTGCCGTGATTTATTCCTCAGAAACTCGCCCGCTATCTTCACTCAGCTGGCGGGAGCTATATGAAAAGGTAGCGGCTTTAGCCAAGTCTTTAAAGGAGATGGGTGTAAAGCCTGGCGACCGGATTGCCGCCTTTCTGCCCAACATTCCGGAGGCTGTGGTAGCTTTTTTAGCAACAGCCAGCATAGGAGCCGTCTGGTCCAGCTGTGCCCCTGAGTTTGGCAGTCAAAGTGTCATCAATCGCTTTAAACAGATCCAACCCAAAATTCTTATTGCGGTGGATGGGTACCGCTATGGCGGAAAAGATTTTAATTGTCTTGAGCGCATTAGGCATATTCAGGAAGCCATTCCCAGTTTGGAGCATATCATTCTTGTCAACTATTTAGGTTTGAATGGTCAAGGAAAATCACTGAAAGGTCTTATTCATTGGGAAGAAGTCACGCAACACGATAAAAATGTCGCCTTGGAATTTGAACAGGTTCCCTTTGATCATCCGCTCTGGATTCTCTATTCATCGGGAACCACCGGTTTACCCAAAGCGATCGTTCATGGACACGGAGGTATATTGTTAGAACATTTGAAACTGGACACTTTTCATTTAGATTTAAAACCTGGAGATCGCTTATTTTGGTTCACCACCACGGGTTGGATGATGTGGAATGTGGTCGTCAGCGGACTGCTGACCGGCGCCAGTATCATTCTATATGACGGAAGTCCAAATTACCCTAATTACCATGTTTTATGGGAACTGGCTGAACAAACAAAAATGACATATTTTGGGACGAGTGCTAGCTTTTTGAATCAATGTATGAATGCTTCGCTTGATCCTGCCCATCAACATGATTTAAGTGCCTTGAAAGCGATCGGTTCCACTGGCTCTCCTCTGTCACCTGATGGATTTCAATGGGTATATGATCATGTCAAAAAAGATATTTGGTTAGCTTCAGTAAGTGGTGGCACCGATCTATGTACCGCTTTTGTTGGAGGCATTCCCTTGTTACCCGTTTTTGCCGGTGAATTGCAAGGAAGGGCTTTGGGAGCCAATGTCCAAACCTTTGATCAGCATGGTCGTCCGGTCACAGATGAGGTGGGTGAGCTAGTGCTTGTTGATCCCATGCCTTCCATGCCTTTGTATCTTTGGGGAGATCAAAACGGGAAACGTTACCGAGAAACTTATTTTGATATGTACCCCAATATATGGAGGCATGGAGACTGGATGAAGATCACTCGCCGAGGAACTTGCGTCATTTACGGACGGTCCGATTCCACCCTTAACCGGGGAGGGGTGAGGTTTGGGAGCAGTGAAATTTATAACGTTGTTGAAAGTATGGAGGAAATAAAAGATAGTTTGGTCATCGATGTAGAGGCAGCCGTGGGTGAAAACCGTATTCTTCTGTTTGTTGTCCTCAATCAAGGCGTTCATTGGGATGCCCAATTAATACAAAAGATCAATGAACATATACGCCAGCACAGTTCGCCCCGCCACGTCCCCGATCAAATTTATGAAATCAAAGAAGTGCCACGCACACTGAATGGAAAAAAATTAGAAGTTCCCATTAAGAGAATTTTACAGGGAGAAAGGGTGGAAAAGGTGGTTAGCAAAGATGCTTTGTTGAACCCCTCTGCCCTTGAACACTTTATACAAATCAGACAAGATGTGTTGAATCGCTTGGTTTAAGGATCATATGTGGATCAGGAGGGTTGTCATGGCTAAAGAACGAGACGTAGTATTGGTTGCCGGTTTTGCCCAATTTCCGAAAGGAACCCCAGTTTATGAATTGCACAAAGTTATTGGCTGTATCTTAATCGTAGATAAAAACGATGAGATCATTGTGGATGCCACATTTACGTTTTTAATGGACACGACCAGGGACTTTATAAAGTCTTTGGTTTGTGGCCAATCGATCAAAGAAGGAATTGGGCCGCTTATAGAGAAGATGGAGCGCCAAATTAATATCCCGGGGCAAAAAGCCTTAATTCAGTCTTTTATCAATGCTTATGAGCGTTATCGACTAATAAAAGAGGAGGAAAAAAGTATTAAAATGAGCGACTTGAGATAAGGAGGGGAGTAATGCCACACGACAAACCAGGCGATTCATTCGCACGACCTCCGCCGTAAGTTAAAATGGATGATATACAGGATAAAAGCAAACTTACCCAAACGGTTTAAAATTAATATTGATCCAACAATTTAAAAAACACTTGATTATATAAAGTGTATATATATAATATTCAAAGTAGATAGAATTCAAACTGAATAGCTCTGATACTGGCTTATCTATGGGGGGTTGGGGCAGACCCAGCCCTTGGAATAGATAATCAACCAGTAGTATGGCAAGCTGGACCTTGGTCATCTAGGTCTTAGCTTTAGCATGCTACTGGTTTTTGTTTTTGAATCGACATTAAGATCAACCAAATTGTTAAATGGAGGTATACCTATGCAGTTTGGCATGTTTACGGTTGCAGATAACTATATCCGTCAAATCGATCGTTCGGCTGAACAGTTTATTGATGAGATGATCGAACAATCGGAGGCCGCTGATCAACTGGGGTTTGATGCCGTTTGGTTTGCTGAGCACCATTTTGATGAGTATGGCATTTTAACGACGCCGCAAGTGTTACTTTCGGCCGTAGCCCAACGTACCCAATCGGTTCGTCTAGGGGTGGCTGTTGTAACTTTGCCTTTTCATAATCCGATCCGGGTGGCAGAAGATTATGCCTTACTTGATGTATTAAGTGGTGGACGTGTCAATTTAGGGCTGGGCAGTGCTTACCTTCCACATGAATTTGCTGGATTTAATGTCAATCCGGAAGAAAAAGTGCACATCTTTAATGAAGCGTTAGAACTCATCGAAAAGGCTTGGCGGGGTGAAAAATTTTCCCATAAAGGAAAATACTTTCAATTTAATGACGTCCAATTGTTACTTCTGCCTAAACAAAAGAAAGTGCCCCTGTGGATCGGATCCCTCAGTGAAAGAGGAGCCTATTACGTTGGTAAAATGGGCTATAACCTGATGGGCGTCGCTTATGTGGCCAGCTTTTCCATCGAAGAAATGGGGAAAGTGATCAATACCTACAAAACAGCCTATTTGGAGGCGGGGCATGATGAAAGTCAAATCAACATCCCCATTGCTTTGCACACCTATGTGGCACCGACAAGAGAAGAGGCGATAAACGATTCAAGGGAGCATTTAAATCTATATTTGGATACGCGTCTATATGGACGATCTGCAAAATTTGAAGATCTGGAAGCCCGTGAGCAGTTATTGATTGGATCACCCGAAGATGTTATCCAGCGGTTAAAGAAGTATGAAGCGATCGGGTGTAATCATGTGATGATGTTGATGAATTTTGGCGGTCTGCCCCATGAAAAAGTTTTAAAGTCTATGGAACTGGTGGCGAAGGAAGTGATTCCCGCCTTTAGAAAGACACCCAAAGTTTCCACCGTTTGATTGAATTTAAACATATTTACGTTCATATGGCAGTTGCAGTTTCGACAAACCGCGAGAGGATTTGAACCCTTCATCACGTCTGATGAGAAAGGATGCGACCAGATGTTAAGATCCTTTATTCCTGTAGATCCCAACTCCCATTTTCCCATCCAAAACTTGCCATATGGCGTTTTTAGGCGAAATGATCATCATTCCCCTCGCGTCGGCGTTGCCATTGGGGAGTATGTGTTAGATCTTGCCGTGCTTGAAGAGGCAGGTCTGTTTAATTCCAGTGTTGTGGCGGGAAAAAAACTGTTTAATCGTTCCTCCTTAAATGCCTTTATTGATCTAGGGTATCAAGCTTGGCATGAGGTGCGGACGATCCTACAGAAGTTATTAAGCGCCGATGACCCCACACTGAAAGAAAATAGTCGCCTTTGTGATGAAGCCATCGTTTCCCAAAAAGAAATCGAGCTCTTGCTACCGGTTGAGATTGGGAATTACACTGATTTTTACGCTTCAAAAGAGCATGCCTCAAACGTGGGAACCATATTTAGGGGAAAAGAAAATGCGTTAATGGATAATTGGGTGCATTTGCCGGTGGGCTATCATGGACGAGCCAGTTCAGTGGTGGTCAGTGGTACCCATATCCATCGTCCATGGGGACAAATCAAACCGTCTGATCAGCCCTACCCGCAGTTTGCGCCGACACAACAACTGGATTTTGAACTGGAAATCGGCTGGTTTGTGGGCCCGGGAAACAAGCTGGGCGAACCGATCGCGATGGATGAAGCTGAAAAGCAAATATTTGGGTTGGTCTTGGTGAATGACTGGAGTGCTCGGGATATACAAGCTTGGGAGTATCGGCCGTTAGGGCCCTTTCTCGCTAAGAACTTTGCCACTTCCATTTCTCCCTGGGTGGTACCGTTTGCTGCCATAGAGCCCTTTCGAGTCCCTGGGCCTGAGCAGAATCCTCAACCTTTACCCTATTTACAACAAAAACGTGATGGCGCGTTTGATATTCACTTGGAAGCATACCTTCAGGCCGACGGAGATGATAGAGCCAAACGAATCTGCGTCACCAATTTCCGTTACATGTACTGGAGTATGAGTCAGCAAATTGTGCATCACACCATTACCGGTTGCAACCTAAAAAGCGGTGACTTATTGGCTTCCGGAACAATCAGTGGTCCTACGAAAGATGCTCGCGGTTGTTTACTGGAATTAACCTGGGGTGGAAAGGAACCGATTAGATTGGAATCGGGTAAAGAAAGAGTTTGGTTGGAAGATGGTGATCAGTTGACCATTACCGGCTGGTGTCAGGGAGATGGCTACCGGATCGGTTTTGGAGAAGTGACAGGGCGAATTCTTCCTCCTGTAAAACTGAATCACGTCCCATCATCTCGTTCATAAGCTTCGCCGTGGCCAATAAATACGAGGAGAAAGGGGAGGAGATGCATGCCTATCTATAAAGCGATGGGAGAGATTCCCCGGAAAAAGCATACGGTGTTCAGAAAAAAAGATGGTTCCTTATATCGGGAACAGGTTATGGGCACTAAAGGTTTTTCAGGGATCCAATCCATCTTGTACCATCATTATATGCCTACGGAAATCATCGACTCCAAATTGTTGAAAGATTGTCGTGTCCAGTTTGAAAAGCAGGACGCCCTTGTTCATCGCCATTTTAGGACAGGGGATTATACCGAACCGGGTGATGCTGTCGATGGCCGGCAGTATATTTTGGGAAATGAAGATCTTTTCATTGGGATTGTCAATCCCACCAAAGCGATGGAGTATTTTTACCGTAATGGCGATGGTGATGAACTGCTTTTCGTCCATCACGGCACAGGGAAAATTGAAACCATGTTTGGGGTGATCACCTATCGGCCCGGCGATTATATTATCATACCGGTGGGGACCATTTATAGAGTGCTTCCTGATCCAGGTCAACAAAAATTTTTAGTCGTAGAGACAACCAATTGGATCACCACGCCCAAACGCTACCGTAATGAACATGGCCAGCTGTTGGAACACAGTCCATTTTGTGAGAGGGATATTCGTGGGCCGGAAAAATTGCTCACCTATGATGAGCGAGGCCGATTTGAAGTGAGGACCAAATCCCGAGGATACTTACACGCCCATATTTTAGCCCATCATCCCTTTGATGTGGTGGGATGGGATGGCTATCTTTATCCGTGGGTGTTTAATATTGAAGATTTTGAGCCGATCGTGGGAAGAATTCATATGCCTCCTCCTGTTCATCAAACGTTTGAAGGGCGCAATTTTGTCATCTGTTCTTTTGTGCCCAGACTGTATGATTACCATCCTGAGGCGATACCCGCACCATATGACCATAGCAATGTTGATAGCGATGAAGTTTTGTATTATGTGAAAGGAAATTTTATGAGCCGCAAAGGGATCGATGAAGGTTCCATGACTTTACATCCGGCGGGTATTCCCCACGGTCCTCACCCTGGCAAGGTGGAAGAGAGCATAGGGAAAAAGGAGACTCATGAGATGGCCGTCATGATTGATACGTTTAGACCGCTTTATGTGGTTGAAGAGGCAAAACAATTTGAAGATACAAACTACAAGTACAGCTGGGCCACCTCATAAAGCTTTGCTCGCCTACTCTTTTTTCTCAACTTACATGTAACGATTTTAGGCAGGAGATAACCTTCCAGGTTTAAAGCCAATTTCCATTTGATGGGGATGCGCTGAGCTGGACGGTCCTCCTGCTGATAGGGGGTAAATGAGATGAAAAAAACAAAAAGGAAATCTGTTCGTTTTGCTCTGTTTTTTCTGCTGTTTACCTGCCTTGTTCTGTCGGCATGTGGCACCGATAATGCCTCGGCGGATGACGAAGCCGCTGGGACTAATCAGGGTTCAAACGACAGTGAAGGTATGACTTATAATTTGAGCGTTTCACATCATTTGCCTAGTCATCATCCTATTCAAGTAGAAGTATTGGAACCTTTTTTAAAGGATTTGGAAGAGAAAACGAATGGGAGAATCACGGGCGATATATATGCAGCCAATTCTTTAGGAGATCCCAGTTCGCATTATGAGATGGCTGCCACTGGTGTGGCTGATATTTCGCTCACTGTTCATGGTTTTACACCTGGGGTCTTTCCCTTAGTACAGGTGGTTGAATTTCCTTTCTTTGCTAAAACAGCGGAACAAGGTTCGGAAATCATTTGGAGATTATATGAAGAGTTTCCTGCCTTACAGGAAGAACACGCCGACACGACGCCCCTGTGGTTGTTTACAGCGCAGCCAGCCCAATTACTCAGTGCTAAAAAACCTATACGAACTTTAGAAGATATGAAAGGATTACGCGTGCGTACCCCGTCTCCTTTGGCCAACAAAATTATTGAAGCGCTAGGTGCAACACCTGTGTCTATGCCGATGGGGGAAGTGTATGAAGCATTATCAAGGGGCATTATCGATGCAGCGATGGCGCCAATAGATACAGTCCATGACTATAACTTCCATGAAGTGGTTAACTATGTCACCATGGGTTATTTTAGCATGACACCGTTTTTCTGTGTGATGAATACGAACCTGTACGAAAGTTTGTCTGAGCAGGATAGAGAATTGATTAACAGCATGACGGGGTTGAACATGGCCAAGCACGCAGGAGCCACCTTTGATCGGGCCGCTGAACGCGGAAAACAAACAGCGCTGGATCAAGGGGTAGAACTGATTGAACTTGATGACCAAGAGCTTGACAGATGGAAAAAAGCTTTGGAGCCAGTTGTTGATGCTTGGATCCAAGAGATGGAGCAAAAAGGGTTGCCTGGTGAAGCCATTTATCAACGGGCGCTTGAGATTGGTCAAGAGCTTCAGAAATAGTCGTCTAGGGGTGATCATATGGGCTGGTTAATCTCCTTAATTACGAAAGGGCTACATTATGTAGCCCATCTTATCCTTTTTATGATGATGTGCACGGTGACCATCGATGTTTTGGGGCGTTTCTTTTTTAACCGACCGTTATTGGGCGCTTATGAAATAACAAGCATGGGCTTGGCGATGATTGTTTTTTTAAGTTTGGCTTATACCCATCTTAGAAAAGAACATATCACCATCGATTTTATTGTTGAAAAATTCCCTACCTCCTTCCAGCAAGTCATCGATTGTCTCGTTAATCTTTTGATCGCCTTTTTAATGTTCGTGATTTGCTGGCAATTGTGGGAAAGTGCACAACGGATGCTGGAAACAAACGCTGTCACCGGAGACTTAAGTCTTCCCATTTTCATTTTTTACCTTATCGCCATGCTGGGAGCTTTTGTATTTGCTTTGGTCGCATTATTAGGTGCATTCACGTCTGTAAGGAGGAATAAATCATGAGCCCAGAACTGGTCGGTTTATTAGGTATCCCGGTTCTTATTTTGCTTCTGTTACTCAAAATTCCTGTGGGCATCTCCTTGCTTCTGGTCGGCACGATTGGCTATGCCTTAATCCGGAACATTGACAGTGCTTTAAAAGTGTTAGGGACAAGCACCTTTAATGTGGTCAGTTCTTATTCCCTCAGTGTCATACCTTTATTTATTTTTATGGGCATGATCTTAACATATTGCGGTTTTGGAAGTGACTTATATCGCGCTTTTGACCGATGGATGGGTCGGATCAAAGGGGGCTTAGCCATTGCCACGATCGGAACCAGTGCGATTTTTGGCGCTATATCGGGTTCAGTTAATGCCACGACGGCGACTCTCGCCAAAGTAACGCTACCGGAAATGAACAAGTATCGTTATGACCCAGGCTTTTCGACGGCTACCGTAGCCGCGGGAGGAACATTAGGACTGCTAATCCCGCCCAGTGTATTGCTCATCTTATATGGCATATTGACACAGGAATCTGTTGGCGCGCTTTTAATCGCCGGGATTATCCCTGGTATCATCCAAATGGTTATTTTTATCATAGTGATTTATGTGTTGGTAAGCAGAAACCCTTCATTGGCACCGCCTCGCAATGAGGTGATCCCCTTTAGCGAAAAATTGCGCTCTCTCGACAGCATTTGGCCCTTTTTGGTGCTGTTTCTCCTAAGTATTGGGGGAATTTACTTAGGGGTTTTTACACCCACAGAGGCGGCTGGAATAGGGGCATTTGGCGCAACGGTTATTGCTTTGCTATCCAAGCGATTAAATTTTCGCCTGTTTATGGCTTCAATTGATGAAACATTGCGTCTGACGGCCATGATCTTTTTGATCCTTATGGGGGCAGAAATTTTTAGCCAATTTTTAACCATTAGCCGTATCCCCTTTGAAGTGGTCAATTATTTAGAAGGACTAAACCTGCCTGCTCCTGTTATTCTCCTCTTTATCTTGTTTGCCTTGTTTGTTTTGGGCTGTTTTATAGAGGGGCTTTCCATCATGGTGATCACTTTACCGATTTTATATCCGCTCATTATCGAGATGGGGTATAATGGCATCTGGTTTGGAGTGATCATGGTGTTGATGAACAACATTGGGTTGCTCACCCCGCCGGTGGGTGTCAGTGTGTTTGTGATCAAAGGGGTGGCTAAAGATGTGCCTATACAGACTATTTTTAAAGGTGTGCTCCCCATGTTGTTCGCCATTATTGTCTGCACGGTTATCTTGATTTTGTGGCCTGATTTGGTGACATATTTACCCAGTTTAATGGTTAAATAATATGTTTATACACTTATTTTTTTGGTTTATGTCATTAAATTGTTGTTCATTCCGCCATCTCTCGCTAGTAGAGGATGGCTCTTTTTCTTTTTTCTTTGAGCTGCGTGCAAAATCGTGCATAATTGTGTACATATATATGCTTATGATAATAATTTGTTTGAATTACATACGGAGACATTAGAAGAAAGGCGCATAGCATACGGGAAAGTAGACAATCAAGGGTGAGGAGTTAAGAACATAGGGAAAGGGGGAATGAATTATGAAGCATGATTTTATTATAGCTGGGGGTGGTATCGCTGGGTTGACAGCTGCCATTGCCTTACAAAAGGAAGGATATGATGTTAAAGTTTTTGAACGTGCCCAGGAGCTGAAAAAAGTTGGAGCGGGACTAGGGTTGGGGGCGAATGCTTGGAAAGGATTAACCTATCTGGGGGTAACCGATGAACTTTGTCAGAAATGTCATGTTATCAAGCGTACCCAATTCCTTGATCCAAACGGTCAATTGCTGAGTAAACTGAATATGGAACGGCTTAACAAAAAGTATGGTGTCGCTTATTTTACAGTTCATCGCGCCCAATTACAACAATCCCTTCTCCAGCACATTGTACCGGGTACCCTTGAACTGGGAGCAAAAGTGGTACAAGTTGAACAAAATGAAACTGGCGTTAAAGTATCCTTAGAAAATGGTGGCACGGTAGAGGGAAAGGCATTGATTGCAGCCGACGGTATCCATTCCATTGTACGGAAAATATGTCTTCCCAATAGTATGCCGCGCTATGCCGGTTACACCTGTTGGCGTGCTGTGGTCAAGGTGCCTGAAGATAAGTATAGAGCAGGGGAATTTATTGAAACATGGGGGCCAAAGGGGCGGTTTGGCATTGTTCCCCTCAATGGCCACCAAATCTACTGGTATGCTTGTGTCAATGCCCCTTTTGGAAGCAAAGAACTATCCCGTTTTACCACGCATGATCTGTATCTGCTCTTTCGCAACTACCATTCCCCAATACCTGAGATCATCCAGTGGACAAAGGACGAAGATCTGATCTGGACTGATATTTTAGATTTAAAGCCCCTTAAACAGTTTGCTTTCAAAAGAGTGCTCCTGATCGGTGATGCTGCCCACGCCACAACGCCCAATCTGGGCCAAGGAGCTGGTCAAGCCATTGAAGATTCAATCGTCCTGAACCAGATCATAAAAAAGCAGCGTGATATTGAAACGGCATTTGTTGCCTTTGAAAAATTACGGAGGCCAAAGAGCAAAAAAATTATCAATATGTCCTGGCGCATAGGGAAAGCGGCACAGATCGCGCATCCCGCGCTCATCAGCATCCGCAATGCCCTGCTGCGTCTGTTGCCAGCTCAAGTCTTAGAAAAGCAGGTAGAATCGGCGATTAAAACGAACCTGTAAATAGTTTGGAACCATTGCAGCTTCATTTTGAAGAATTTTTCTCGGTGTTCATCCCGAGGTAGTTCAAAACGGCCTCACGTAAAAATTGAGTCCCCCCTTTCACCTTCCGGTCGTAGTAGGCGGTAAATTGTTCATCATTCACATACATGTCTACCAAACCAGCATGTTTCTCTTTGGAGTAATGGGGCCAGGTATACATGAGCCATTCTTTATGCTTTCGGGCCAATTCCTGGGCAGGGTCTGAGGCAGGGTCACCTGATGCATACGCTTTCTCAAGTAACTGAAAGATCTCTTCTTCCAATTTGACCATCGCTTGATAATCCTCCTGACTCATATTTCTCAGTTTGGCATTGCTCGCCTCCACAATCTCATCCCCGTATTTTTTTCGGATTTCTTGACCGTATTTTAGCTCATTGTCCCGGATCAGTTTTTCCTTAAAGCCTTCAAACTTCTCTTTATCTTGCATCGGTTTTCCTCCCTCTTTGGTTAGAATGGTCTTCTCCACCGTTGCGATAATCCTGTCAAGGCGGGCGCGTTTTTGCTTGAGTTGGTTGTAATGACTTTTTAAGGCGGCCAATTCATCATAGCTGGGATCATTGATGATTTTTTTAATCGCATCTAAACGAAGGCCCAATTCGCGATAAAATAAGATTTGTTGCAGACGGTCCACTTCTTTTGGACCATAAATGCGATAGCCAGATGAGTTGATTCTGGCCGGCTTCAATAGACCTATTTGGTCATAGTAGCGTAAGGTCCGGCCGTTTACACCTGATAGCTGGGCTAGTTGTTTGACGGTGTATTCCATGGAGACCCCCCCTGACAAGGTTGATTATAAACCTTGACGTAACGTAAACCTCAAGGCAAAAATCGGTAAGTCACAAAAAAAGGAGGGGGGTTGCTTCCCCTCCGACTTGATCTTCTCTTTCATATACCGTATCAATGACCAGATGTAGAGCAGGAAACACTTTCGATATGAGCTGATCCTTTTCACCAAAAGTGGTTCTTTCTGAATAGCGTCCATTATTGAGGGTTTAAAAACAAGATGCTAGGGCTAAGGAGCGGCTGATTGAAGCGCGCCAGTCCACTGGAGGGAGGAACTTATACCGTTCGCCTTAGAATAGAACCGGCTTTTTTCCGTTTAAGGGATTGGTTTGCTCGTAGGCATACGCGATGCTTAAAACATCTTCCTCCCTAAACGGAGCGGCAGCCATTTGCAGGCCGACTGGAATTCCTCCGCTAAAACCACAGGGGATGGAAATAGCCGGGTAGCCCGTCAGATTAAAGGGGCTGACAAGCCTTGTTGATGCATCCTGGTAAGGATGTTCGTTGCCGTTTATAAGGACCATATCGTCACCAATATTGGGAGGAACAGCCGCTTGTGTCGGTGCAATCAGTACATCTATTTTTTGAAAGGCAGCCGCAAATTCATCAACGATTCGTCTGCGGATTTGCTGGGCTTCCAAATATTCATCGGCCGTTACCGCTTGGGCCAGCTTGAGAGAAGCTCTCACCTGCTTCCCAAAATCTTCTGGCCGGGTTTTAATCCGGTTTTTATGGATCAGGCTGGATTCGCCCATGAAAGTTAAAAACTCAGCATATTGGGAATATTTAAGGGATGGGATTTTAACCGACTCCACCTTGGCGCCCATGGTTTCCAATGTGTGAACAGCCTTTTTCACAAGCTGGACAATGTCTTGATCAACGTTTTCAAAGAAAAAGTCTTCGATTCCGATCACTTTACCCTTGATCTCTTCCTTTAAAAATTGAGTGTAGCTCTGGTTGGAATCTTTCGTGCAATCGGCCGTTGAGGCAGGGTCATTCTCATCATACCCGGCGATACAGTCTAACAATAGGGCTGCATCTTCCACCGTTTTGGTGATGGGGCCAATATGATCCAGGGACCAGGACAGGGGAAAACAGCCGTATTTGCTCACCAAACCATAGGTGGGTTTTAAGCCCACAATGCCGCAGATGGAAGCGGGGACCCGTACCGACCCGGCGGTGTCTGTCCCTAGGGAGGCAATGGTTAAATCAGCGGCCACTGCAGCCCCCGAACCTCCGCTTGATCCGCCAGGCACCTTGTCCAAATTCCAGGGATTGCGGCAGGGACCAAAATGGGGATTATCATTGGTTCCACCATAGGCGAACTCATGCATGTTCAATTTGCCCGTAAACACCACTCCTGCTTCTTTCAGCTTGGTCACCACCGTGGCATCATAATCATAGACGAAGGTAAACTTGGAGCCCACGGTGATACGTTCCCCTTTAATGGCGAAAATATCTTTTAAAGCCATGGGAATCCCGTGCAAAGGGCCTTTATAGCGGCCTGCTCTAATCTCTTCCTCCGCCTTTTTGGCCTGGAGCAGGGCCTGTTCTTCCGTCACTTCAATATAGGCATTGATCTTGCCATCATATTTTTTCACTCGATCCAGGACCGATCGGGTCACCTCAACGGGTGAAACTTGTCCCTCCTTGATTAAGGAGGACAGTTGAGCAATCGTTAATCGGGCCAATTCATGGCTCATGTTGGCTCCCCCTTTTTATCATTTTGGGCAAAAAACGCAGGGCAATCTCTTCCGTATTTTGAGCAATCTGATCGTAATCCTTTTTAAAGGCTTGAACAAACTCCCACATTTGCTGAAGCTGGGCGGCTTCTTCTTCACTCACCTCTATCTGTTTTTCTTTCAACATCCGATAGACGTGGTTGGGCATCTCTTTCCCTCCTCGCTTGTTTCCTGTATATTATACACTAATGTAATAAATCATACATATATGAATTTTCTTGTTAAAGTGTGTGTTTCTCTTTAAGGCCAATGTAAACCGACCAAACCTGTTTCGTATTTATCGGGTATGATTTTAATCCCCCTTGTATAATAAACGCTGAAGGAGGGTGCAGGGTGCTAAAAAGAATGAACGAGGCGTTGGACTATATTGAATCCCATTTGGATGGTGAGATTAATTATGCGGAACTGGAAAAGATTACTGGCACGTCCATTTATCATTTCCGCAAGATGTTTTCTTATCTGGCCGGGATTTCTCTGGCCGAATATATCCGTAATCGAAAGCTGTCGAAGGCCACCTTTGATTTGCTCCATGAAGGAATGAGCGTTACCGAAACTGCATTTAAATATGGGTATGAATCGGTAGATGGATTTTCACGTGCTTTTCGAGAGTGGTCCGGGATCAATCCTTCCGAGGTTAAAAAGAGTACCAAACTGAAAGCCTTCCCCAAACTCTCCTTCCAACTGACGATTCAAGGAGGTATCCATATGGAGTATCGCATAGAAAACAAAGGCGCCTTTAAAATTGTAGGTGTAAAAAAAAGGGTGCCCATCCAGTTTAGAGGCGAGAATCCGGAAATTGTCAAACTGGCCCAGAGCATCACTTCGGAACAGCGCAAAAAGCTGCGCAGTTATGCCAACATTGAACCCTATCAAGCGGTGAATGCGTCTTATAATTTTGATGAAGGGTGGATGGAGGAAAAGGGTAGCCTTGATCATATAATAGGCGTTTTAACGACCAAAGAGTTGGATTTTGAAGAATTTGATGTGGTTGAAGTGCCTGCACTCACGTGGGCCATTTTTAGCGCTCAAGGTGAATTTCCAAAAGTGATGCAGGACACCATGGCCAAAATTGCTGCTGAGTGGCTGCCATCTTCCGATTATGAATTGGTGGAGGCGCCAAATATTTCCTTTACCGGTGATTTGTCAGACCGAAGTAACGTATACAGTGAAATATGGGTGGCCGTGAAAAAGAGAGGAGCATAAAAATTGGAGATCATCGAACTGAAAATCGAGTTTCAATTTAATGGGCAAAAAAATGTGATTTATCCTAGTCTTATTGTTGTCGACAATGAACTCAGTTTGGTGGATACCGGGTATCCGGGTTTTTTACCCTTGATTGAAAAGGAGATTACGAGACACGGCTACGAAACGAAAAACTTAAAAAACATTATTATTACACATTATGATAATGATCACATTGGGTCCTTATATGCATTTAAAGAAAAATATCCGTGGGTAACGGTTATCGCCAGTGAAACGGAAGCAAGATCGATCAGCGGTAAAATAAAGGCGGAGAGACTGATTCAAGCTGAAGAAATGCTGGACCGATTACCAAATGAAGAAAAAGAGTTTGGCAGGTGGTTTATCCAACAATTAAAAAATTTGCAGCATGTTGCGGTTGAACACTGTGTGCAAGATGGTGATACGCTCTTTGATCAACAATGCCGAATCGTGGCCACCCCGGGACATACATCGGGACATATATCGCTCTTTTTTCCTCATTTGAAAAGTGTAATAACGGGTGATGCAGCTGTTAACGAAAACGGTCAATTGGTGATTGCCAATCCCCATTATTGTTTGGACATTCATACAGCTGAACAGTCCTTAAAAGCCCTTCAAAGTCTGCCTGCCGACACCTTCTATTGTTACCATGGCGGCAAGCTGACCAGGAGATAAGTTTTGTAAAGAGGGGATAAAATTTGGGCCGGATGATCATCCTCGTAATGGCTTATATACCGGTGCTCTACAGGATTAATTGTGGGATTAGCGCACCAGAAGAGGAAATCAGACGGCTAAAAGGAGAGAAAAATCATGAATAATCATTCTGAAAATATTAAGGTGGAGTGCGAGGAGAATTGTGGAAACTCACCCAAAAAGCAGCTGCTGAAGGAGCTCACCATCGCTTTAGCCAAAAATGACATTGATTACTTTATTCAGTGGCTCACAGATGGTGTGGTTTGGGATATAGTTGGTGATCAAAGAATCTCGGGAAAAGACAATGTCAAGCAGGCCTTACATCACAGGAAAGCGCACCCAGTGAAACTGTTACGCATCGACAATATCATAACCCATGGAAACACAGGTTCCGTCAACGGAACAATGGTTTTAGAGGATAAACATACGATTGCTTTTTGTGATGTCTATAACTTTAGCGGCTTTGGTAGAAATTCAAAAATTAAAACCGTCACCTCTTATCACATACAAATTTGGGATTGATTTAGCCGGGGGGAAGTGCTATAATCGACACAAATATATCGTCATACGATATAACGTCTAACGATATTAAAGTGAAGCGAGGCATTCACTGTGTCAAAAGGTTATGAACATGTTCCCCTAACAGAAGCGGCCTATTATATTTTGCTTGCTCTTTATACCCCCCGGCATGGCTACGGGATTATGCAATTTGTTAGAGAGATTAGTCAGGGACGAGTGCAACTAGGACCTGGAACTTTGTATGGCGCTTTAAAAACCATGCAGGAAAAAGGATGGATTACGCTAAATGAAGCTAAAGACAGTCGGAAAAAAGAATATAGACTGACTCCATTGGGCAAAGAAGTGGTGATGGCAGAGATGGAAAGGCTGGAGGAACTTCTTAAACATGGGCGTGCCGTTCTAGGAGGTGAGAAAGTTGATTCTTAAAAAACGGAAAATCTTTTTCAACCATGAGAAGGAAGAACGCTGGCTGAATGAAATGGCGGCCAAGGGTTACCACTTAGTTCATTATTCATGGGGCAAATACACCTTTGAAAAAGGCACGCCCGGAGAATATATTTATCGGCTGGAACTGTTAGATGAATTACCAAGCCATCCTGAAAGCAAGGATTATATTCAATTCATGGAGGAGCAGGGCGTCCAATGTGTGGCCACTTCACTGCGTTGGGTCTTTTTTCGTAAAAAAGCGAAGGATGGCCCCTTTGAAATCTACTCGGACCATGCCTCTCGCTTGAAGCATTATCAAAAGATTGCGGGACTGCTTGGCCTGGTGTGCGGGATAAATTTACTCCTTGCCCTGGTCAATTTCAATTCGGTGATCCATTTAAGTGACTCAACGTTTGTCCTGTATGTCTCACTGGTTAATTGGCTGGCTGTCATCCTGTTGGCTCCTCTGTTTATCTCCTATTGGAGACGGATTAATCGGCTCAAAAAAGAGATGGAACTATATCATAAATAATAGCATCACTGGAAACATCACTGGAAAATTGACGTTATCCAGGTGATCGATTCAAATTTATCTCTGAGGACTCTAATTCTGTCTGGTGATCATCATGTTTCTCAAGGACCCTTTGAAAATAGTGCCGGTTATGCAGCACGCTGGGATGGTCTGGAACATATTGCGAGGCCATCTCATTATGAAGTTGAGCCACACTGTGGGTCCCGTTGGTCCAGTGGGTCCGATTGGTCCTTGCTCGCCTGTTGGCCCTGTGGGTCCCGTCGGTCCAGTTGCACCTGTCGGTCCTGTAGGTCCCAGTCCGAATGTTCTTAAAGCACCTTCTAATTTATTGGATAAAATAAACTCTTTTTTTGTAATCTCTCGTAGCGTGGAGTTAACGCTCTCGTTTAAAGCCAGGATATCGCTGATGGTCACATCTGGGGCAGACACACCTAGTAGAGTCCCAGGACGTATTGTAGCTTTTCCCCTTCGGCATTGATAATGTGACTAAGGCCTAGCTCCTCCATGGCAATGGCAGATATAAGCAGCGAAATTGCCTCATCTCTTGTTAGAGAAATTGTAGGCGTAATATTGGGAAAATTTGCTCGGGACAACTCGCAACTCTTCCTAAAAAATTTTATTGTTCTATCAACCATCTTATTAGCTTTAACAGCGTGATGCATGGGTATTTTCCTCTATAGCACAATAAATGGACGCCTGCGAAATGCCCCTACTTTGTATGTTGAGTTAAATGCCATCATCCGACCTCATTCCGGCCACGTTTAGGTTTATTCCAATGTGGAACGACCAACCCTTTACGCATGCTAGGCTTAGGTATCCACGATTGAAGGCTTGCATTGGGATGATAAGTATGGCAGTGTATGGGTAACTGGGGGTGGCCACTGAGACAAGGTGACAATGAAGCGAATGCATATAGAGGTGAAAGAATGGCACGGGAGAATAAATTTACTAAAAGTGATCTGTATAGAGAAACAAAGGAACTATTGTTGCAACATGGCTATGCCGGATTTCACTTTGGTTTGCTGGCCGAGCAATTAAATATATCTAGAGCGGCGTTATACAAGTACTTTAAAAATAAAGATGAACTTATTACGGAGTATATGGCCTTTGAGATGGAACGCTTTCTGCACGATCTTGCTCAAATAGAAAGCCGTCCTTCCTTTGAAGAACAGTTGGACTATTTGCTGGACGTGATTTTTAAATATAGCAAGATCCATCAAATTTTATCGATGGTCTTTCAAATTCCCCAATCGGATCAAGCCAAGGTGAATCAAACATTACAACGGTTAGAAGCCCATCATGCCCAAATGTATTCATATTTAAACGGCTTCATCCAACTGGGAAAAAGGGAAAAAATTGTGAAGCCGGATCTGCCCAACCATTTAATCCTTGGCTTTATTTTCCAAACCGTCAATATTCCTAATCTTTCTCAGCTACCGGAACAAGAATGGAAAAATTTAATTAAAGCCTTTCTGTGCCATGGAATGTATCTTTGAAAAAACAATTGACACTTGTGTAACTTTCATTCATAATGATGCCGTGGCCAGCTTATTTTTA
>CALFAC010000093.1 GCA_937927935.1 uncultured Bacillaceae bacterium | reverse complement strand
ACAGCTGCCCCTCCATTTGGGCAGCTGTTTCGTTTTTATAAGGCCGCTTTAAGCCGGGGTCATTTTGACCGGTACCGATATGGCCCCCCACTCGGGCCAACGGGCCATCTTGATCTCCCCGTTTAACTCAATCCGTTTGGTCCTGGAGAGCATCTCTTCCAAGGTGATGGATAGCATCACCCGGGCCAAGGGAGCCCCAGGGCAGTGATGGGGACCCAAGCCAAAGGCCACATGTTGTTTAATGTTGGGCCGGTTTAAGATAAACTGGTCCGGATTGGGGAACACATCCTCATCCCGGTTGGCCGAGGCAAAAACAAGGGCAATCGGTTCATCTTTTTTGATCAAACGTCCTCTGATCACCACATCTTCTTTGGGCGTACGGGCAAATCCCCGGTAGGGCGTAAAGAGCCGCAGATATTCCTCGATGGCGGCCGGGACCAGATCAAGATTTTGACGTAAATGTTCCTGAATATCCTGATGCTGAGCCAGGTGCACCGTCATGCTGCCAATGAAAACAACAGGCGCAATCATCCCCACCACGATCAATTGCCGAATCGTGCCCAATATCATGTCATCCGGCAGCGGTTCACCCTTATATCTGCGAGCGAGATAGGCGCTGGTTACATCCTCAGCGGGATCCATTGGATGTTCTTTTCGCATATTAATGAGGGTTTGGGCGATATCATACAGCTGCTTGCTGGCCTGTTTGACCATCTCATCATTCACTTCACGAAGCGCGCCCACATAGCCTTTGGTGGCTTCTCGGATGGATGTGGCCATCTCAGGGGTAAGGTTAAAAAATTTTTCAAAAACCATCCCGGGCAATTTTTCAGAGAAATCATCACAGATGTTTCCTTCCCTTTTTTCGATCAGTTTGGTCAGCAGGCTGACAACGGATTGGCGAATATGGGGTTTCAGCTTTTCAATTTTCTCTTTGGTCAGAAATGGATCCAGGGTCCGCCGATAAGGGGTGTGTTCGGGTGGGTCCAGATGTAAAGGAGGTCTCCGGCCGGTAGCAGCCACCCTGGGAACAACGTTTTGAACCGAAGTGGTAAAGGTTTTAGGGTTTTTCAACACATTGATCACGTCTTCATATTTGAACAGCGCCCAGTAACCGTTGTAGGCATGGCTATGGGCCACAGGGCATTTTGCCCTCAGTTCCTTGTACTGCTCATGGGCATTGGTAAAGTTTTCTTCAAACAGGGGATCAAAATCTTGGGTTAACCTCTGATCAGACACCTTTTCTTCCTCCTTTTTACTGATGCTGATACATTTCACTTTCTTTTCCCTCATAAATGAAGCGGCTCATCTCATCCGTCAGTTTGTCAGGGGTGTCGTCAAAAACAAGCTTTCCACTTTTGATGCCGATAATCCGGGTGGAATATTTTTTGGCGATTTCCACCTGATGCAGGTTGACCAGACAAGCAATGCCCAACTCAATGCAGTTGTGATAGATGGTTTCCATCACCACCTCAGCTGATTTGGGGTCCAAGGAAGCGATGGGCTCGTCTGCTAAAATCAGCTTCGGCTTTTGCATCATCGCCCGGCAGATCCCCACCCGCTGTTTCTGCCCTCCGGACAATTCATCGGCCCGCTTAAAAATCTCCTTCTCCAATCCCACTTTACGTAACCACTCAATCGCTTCTTCCTTCTCTTCCTCACTATACAGGCTGAATAGCCCTTTGATTGAACTCATATAGCCCAAGCGGCCATGGAGCACATTTTCCAATACACTCAGGCGGGGAACCAGGTTGTAATGTTGGAAGATCATCCCGATTTGAGCCCTGATCTTCCGCAGTTCGGCTTTGTTTGCTTTTTCAACATGCTGTCCTAAAAAGATCACTTCGCCAGAGGTGGGTTCAATCAACCGATTGATGCAGCGCAAAAGCGTTGATTTCCCGGCACCGCTGGGGCCGATGACGGAAATAAACTCCCCTCTGGACACTTCCAGGTTGATCCCTTCCAAGGCCAGCGTCTCGTCGTTATACCGTTTGGTCAGGTTGATTATTTTAAGAATCGTGCTCATCAACGTCCTCCTTAGCTGGATTGAGTTCTTAAGAGCGCCCTGATTCTGTTAAGCGAAAGTTCTAGCAAAAACATGGTGACAAAAACGATCAAAATGCCCAGTGTCAGATTGGCAAAGTCATAATATTGAATATAGCTTTGCAATAAGTAGCCGATGCCTCCTGCTCCAACCATACCCAAAACAACAGACTCGTGCACGTCTATCTCAAATCTTACACCCAATGTGGCAATCATCCCCGTTAAGATGGTGGGCAACAGCCCTTTGAACACCACATGAATCCAGGTTCCGCCTACAGAGCGGATGGCTTCGATTACTTCAGTACCTTCCTCTTCAATTTGAGCGGAAAAAGCTTTGATGAGAAACGAACTGGTAGGAAACATCAAGCCAATAATTCCGGCCATGGGCCCAAAACCGATGCTGGCCACAGCAATTAATACCCATATCGGGGTCGGCACGGAGCGAATGATCATCACCGCATATCTTAAGCCCAGACCCAGATACCGATTGGGAGTGGTATTGTTAGCCACCAAGAAAGCGAGAAAGAAAGAAATTACAAAACTAAACAAGACAGCCAAGAAGGCAATGACGACGGTGGTCACCATGCCCGCCAACATCTCCAGAAAATGTTCAAAGGAAATTTGGGTCAGACTGGCAAGAATGACGGGCAGGCGTTCCATTCCCTTGGCTATGGCACTCCCATCAATGTCTATCATCACAATGGAAAAGATGAACAAGATAAGTACGGAGAAAAAGAAGATGCGCTGTTGCCTTTGGGTTCGCTTATGCCCGATGGAAATTTTTTCTCGTCTGCTCCCTTTGACCGAATGTTGACTGACCGCCATTATATGATCCGCTCCCTTATGCGGGTTGTAATATATTCAACGACTAAGATCATGGTGATCAAAATCATGATCACGGTGGACGTTTTACTGTACTGGAACAGGTCCATGGTTCCTTTAATCAGCGAACCAATTCCGCCTGCTCCCACAATGCCCAAAATGGCAGAACCCCGAAGATTAATTTCAAACATAAACAGTGTCCATGAAAAGAAGCTAGGGATAAACTGAGGGATAATGGCATGTTTCAATTGGTGGACATAAGTGGCTCCCACCGCTTCTATGGCTTCCGTACATTCAGAGCCAATCTCTTCCACCGATTCAGCATAAACCCGGGCTAAAAATGCGGTTCCGTACAATATGAGCCCCAGCAAACCAGGCAATACCCCCACACCAAAAACCACCACCAAGAGGGCAGCCCACAGCAAAAAGGGAATACTCCGTAAAAAGGAAACAATGCCCCGGCAAACAATGCGAAAGACAGGGTGGGGGGTCGTGTTAGAGGCCATAAAAATGGCCAGAATCATAGCCAGAAATGAGGAAACACAGGTGGCAATCACGGCGACAAAAATAGTATCAAGGACGGGCCCCACATATTTTTTTACATCTGAAAAGTTGGGCGGTAAAAAATCGGTAAAGATAAATCCTAAAAAGACGGGAATGCTTTTTGCCAGTTCAATAAAATTGAAATCCACATACCACATGGCCAGGCCAACAATAAGAAGAAAGAAGATTAGCGAAAAATATCGCTTAATCTTCTTTTGTTCCTTAAGATCCATTGTCACCTTTTTGTGGCTCATCGTAGGGCAGTCTCCTTCTCTCTCTAATTGCCAAGTAATTCTTCCGGACTCATGCCCAGCGTTTCAGCAATGTTTCGGTAAAAATCGTAATCGCTATCTGACACATCAACAAATTCGGCATTCTTCATGCCCCACCCATTGGCCAAAAATTCCGGAGCGTTTTCATACGTTAACAAAAAGTCCTTCACTTTTTGCTTGATATCTTCAGGAATATCAGCCCGAATGGCAACAGGTGTAGGCGGTGCCTCTTCAGACTCGGCAATAATGCGATAGGAATCTTTTTCAATCAACCCTTTGTCTTCCAGCAAACCTAAAATGGGTGAACCTGCTGCGGCGGCATCATACTGACCATTCACCAGCCCGATCACCACCGATTCCTGAGTACCGGCAAACTGAATATCGCCTAAAAATTCGTTTTCAAGCTCCTCTACTGTGAGACCCAGCTCATTCATGATCATGGTTTTGGGAATTAGGTGTCCGGAAGCTGAGGCCGGATCCACAAAGCCAAATGTTTTCCCTTTCAGGTCCTCAAAGGACTCAATGTCGGAATCTTTGGGTACGATAATCACGCTCTGTAAGCCAGGCGTTTGTTTAGCCCCGGCAATCGCCTCTATATTGGCCCGCTCAACCCCCAATACATAGGCGAAAGGCGGGATGACCACCATATCGGCTTTTTTGCTTTTCATCGCTTCAATGGCCGAGTTGTAGTTGGTCACGTTGTGGGCTTCAACGGGCAAGCCGATAGCCTCAGATAAACTCTCTTCAAATTCCTGATTAGAGGTTTGAACCCCTTCAGCCCCTTCTAAGGGAAGATAGGCCATTACAAATTTTTCGATTGTTTCGCCACTGCTTTCACCTGAGCCTTCGCTTTGGCCTCCCGTGCTCTCATTTCCTCCACATCCAACCAACACACCGATAGCAAGTGTTAAAATTGCAATGCTCGCTAAAATTTTTCGCATATAATTTCCCCCTCCCACTAATCCGTACTTTTGAATTAGGCGCACAATTATATATAGTAATAATGTCCGATTTACGACAAGAATACTATATTAACAATAAATTGTAAATCATCACTTTGTATGAAAGTAATGGAATTTATCCGTATTAATTGAGGAATAAGTTAATACGGAGATGGAGAACATCCACAAGTATCTATCAGTGCCTGAATATTCCCCCTCCTTGTCTCATACCATGGAAATAAACCACTGGAACAGGAGGGGGTATTTATGGTTTTTTGCCGGGAGGAAGGTTCCAATTGCTTAATTCGCCTGGCCGTGGGATATGTGTTTTTGGTGGCAGGTATTCAAAAGTGGCTGTTTACGGAACGCTTTGTCCAGCATTTTCAGGAGATGAATTTTCCCTTGCCGGCGTTATCGGTATTGTTCCTCGCCATTGTCGAAACGGGCTGTGCCATCTTGATCCTGATGAACCGCTATGTGCGCTCTGCCGCTCTCCCCTTGCTCATCATCATGGTGGTGGCCATTCTCTGGGCCAAATTGCCCCTGTTTTACACTAAAGGGCTGTGGACCATGTTAAATGAATCCCGCATTGATGTGATCATGATTCTCCTGCTCCTCTATCTTCTTAAAACGCATGAACAGCGGGTTACGCTCCCTATTCGAACGATCTATGGTAACATGATAAATAAAAGAGAGGAAAATATCAGAAAGGTATAATAACGAACATTTGAATCGGGGAGTGGTGGAGATGGATCTCGCTTTTCAACCTGGAGATGTGGTGCAAGCGGAATATAAAAGCGGGATATATGTTGGAGAAGTGGTGGAAGTCAAAGCGGAACGGAGAAAAGCCTTGATCAAGGTCTTAGCGGTACTGAAACACCCGGACCAAGGGGATCTGCATCATCCCGGTCAGGCCGATGTGCCCCTTTTTCATCAGCGCAAAGCGCTGGCGTACCAGGAAAAGGTGAACGTGCCCCTCAGACTCCTTTCCCGGTATGAGGGAGAAATCCCTGATTATCAGACCTCCCTCATGGACGCCGTTAACCGAGAGCTAAAAGCGTTAGAACATGATGACTCCCCCTGGGCCAGGCAATCTTTAAACCATCTTAAAGCCTTGCGGGAAGAATATCAAAACGATCGTTAAACCTGGGCAGGAGATAAGATGAGGCGACTAATCAAAGCAATCCTTATTCTCTTATTTATTTTTTATCTCATCTTGTTAACCCAGAAAATTTTGTTTAAATATCCCCTGGAGAGCGTTCTCTCTGGGGGGCATGAAAATATTTTATGGACAAGCAACTTTATACCTTTTAAAACCATTATTGAATATCTCTTTTTATCGGATTTAAGCTTGACCATCCGACTCCAAAATCTACTGGGAAACCTGATTGGATTTATACCCTTAGGCCTGTTTTTGCCTCTTCTGTCTTCGAAATTCCGCCACTTTAAAAGAATGATGCTAATCGCAGTACTGCTCAGTTTGACCTATGAGCTGCTTCAGCTCTTGTTCGGAATGGGCAGTTTCGATATTGATGACCTCATCTTAAATACCCTGGGCGGAACGATAGGCTATATCTTGAGCAAGGGGCTCATCATCATCTTCTTAAAAAAGGAGCAAAGCCTTGCTGGCTAACCAAGACATGCTCTTGACCAAAAACGGTTTGAAACAGGCGGATCACTTCACGGAGGCGATCAGGGTGGTACCAATCGCCCCACCCCAGCTGACGCAGCTTATGGCCAATGCCCAGCCGCTCGGTGCGGCTTCCCCCTGCCCCGTCACCCTGGAAAAAGTCGTCCAGACAAACCCAATCCGTCACCTGCTTGAGTTGAACAGGAAACCGCTGGGTAAAGGGGAGCACGGGGGCAACGGCCGCTTGGACGGAAAGACCGGCCTCACGCAGCGTTTTAAGCGCTTTTCGTCTGGCCGCAAGTGGCGGTGCTGCCGGCGTTAACGCCTTGCGCACCTCTTCCCGATCCGTCTCAAGGGTGATGCTGACGCAGAGCCGATTCTTTAATTGCGTCAACAGATCCAGGTCCCGCATCACCAAAGGACTCCGGGTTTGTAGAAATAAAAAGTGAGGCGGGTCGCTGGCCATCACCTCTAACAGGCGGCGAGTCAATTTTAGTTTTCCTTCTAAGGGCTGGTAAGGGTCGGTGCTGGATGACATAAACAGCACAACCGGCCCTTTTGCTTTGGCCCGCTTCAATTCCTTGGCCAACAGCTCCGGAGCGTTCTCCTTCACCTTCACCCACCGCCCCCAGGCCTGTTCTTCAAACAGGGCCACAGGCAGGCGGCGCACATAACAGTAGGAACACCCATAAACACAGCCCCCATAGGGATTTAGGGTATGGGTGTACCCTTTCAAATAGCCGCTGGCCGGATTAAGCAACCGGCCCGGTGTATATGCAGAAACGGTCACTTTGGACAAGCCCCATCCCCCTCACATCGCCTTTCCCGTTGTTGATACCACTTGTCAAACGCTGTGGCAAACTGGACGGGCACATCATCAACCCCCTCGATAGACAAGGGGTTGGATCGATGCTTGGTTTTGACGGAGATAAGCCGGAACCCCTTTTGCAACGGGGATTGGTTGTATTCCACTTCAACAATATTTTTGCGCTTAGTGATAAACAACCTGCTGGTTAAGCCGCCGCGCCACCATTGCACTTGATCGCCGACCACACCATACCGGGTGTTCACGTAGTCTAAAATCCGATTTAATACCACAATGACCAACAGCACCAGGGAAAGCAGCCACCAGGCCTGATCAAGATGAAAGAAGGTGGGTTGAAAGTAAACTAAACCGGCGGTGACCACCAACCATAACCAGCTTGGCCTCAACAGTTTGATCCATAAAGATTTTTTGGGAAGTCGATTCATTTCCCATTCAAAAAAATATTGGGGAAGCAGTGCTTGAACCAACTGAATCGCCTCTTGCTGCGGCAAAAAGGGATAGAGGGAATTGACGGAAACCGCATTTTCACGGCTGGCGGAACGGGCTGAACTGACCAGTTTCACTTCCGCCAAACCAAACAGGCGCTTCAACACCGTTTGCTTAATCTCAATCCCCTGAACCTTCCTTTTATCGATGGCAAATGAACTTTCTTCCAAAAAGCCACGCTTAATATAAATGTGGGTGTCGGTAGATGAAATCTCGTAGTTCCCATAGCGGATAAACGTCCTGATCACGCCAAAGACCAGGGCCACCGGGATAGCCACAGTGGCGACCAGCACAATCCCCCAAGTTTCACTTAGCATGGGCAAAATGTTCTCAAAGCGCCAGTCGGACAGAAAGGGGCTTAAGTTGTCATACAATGAAGCCGCCACGGGAATGATGGCCAGAAAGCTTAACGAGGTAAAGCTGGCCTTCCATAAGGATCGTTTTGTTGGCTTGAAGTGAACCACCCGTTCCTTTTCCGCAGCTCGCTCCGTTTTTTCCTGCAAAACCATATGCTCGCCATCCTGCTCTTGATCGCTTAAAGGTGCTTGTTCCACCGCCGCTTGCTCTGCCTGCTGAACCAACTGGGTGATGAGGCGAGCCTGCTCTGTGGAGATGACGTCAAACTTAATCTCATCGTCTTCTCCATCCATGGAGGTTTCCAATACCAGTGAGGTACAGCCCACCACTTTATGGAACAAGGTGGTTTTTTGGGTCACATTTTGGATTTTGTGTAAGGGCACGGTGCTGGTCTTTCTGACCAGGATTCCTTTATTTAGAATCAGGTAGCGGTTCTCTTTCCACTCATACGTTTCAAAGAACCAGCTGACAACAATATGGACGATCCGCATGGCAATATAGAGCAAAAACAGATACCGGCCGTATTCAAACAGCCAAAACTGGGAGTCCCGCCGAAAAACAAATAACACCAAGGCGATGACAAAGCTGTTTTTTACGAGCTGAACGATGCGAAACAGAATGGTGAAAGGATGATACCTCATAGCGCTTCCGTATCCTTTATCTTAGCCCACTGGGCAATCTCTTTCCTTAAACTTAAAGCCACATCTTCATCCAACCCTGGAATCGTATAGGAGGAACCGATGGTTTCCACCTTGACGGACCGCAACCGATAACGTTTTAAAATGGGGCCCTGAATGGTGGTGACCGCCTGGATTTTGGCGGTGGGAATGGTGATCCACGTTTTGGTTAAAATCCCGTAAGAGAGTTGAAGGTAGTCTTCATCCAAGTGATAGCGCCAGTTACGGTAGACATAATAAGGCTCAAGAAAAGACCAGACGATCCCTAGGAGCGAAAGAGCGGATAAGCCAATCAAGATCCAAAACACCCAACGGGGCCACTCAAAAAAGTGATACATCCAAAACAGAATCAAGAGGACGATCAGCCATAGCGCATTACCAATCAGTTCAGAGACCAGACGGGCCTGAACATATTTTTTTGACAATTGATGGGATAAGCTTTTTTCTTCCAAGGAAAAAACACCTTCTATTCTTGCCTGCCTGTAAGCATCTTTATTTGTGTTAATGCTCAATACCGGTCCCCTATACAAGATCATTTTACCATTTTACGTTAAAATTCGTTCTCTTCCTTCCAGCGGCAAAGAGCAGCTCCTTTTTTCTTTAAACAAACGGTGGCGATGCCGGGCCACAAAGTTATACACAGCATCCCGCAGGGGAATGGGCACCAGGATCAAAAGAAAAAAGAGGGACCAGATGCCCCCCAAATCTCGTAAAACATAAAGTGTCGCTGTCGACCCGGCTAAACATTTCCCCATACGGAGATAGAGCATGCTCTCCTCACCTGGCTCCAGTGAAGCCCGTTCTTTCACTTGGCGTCCTATTTCAGACTGAAGAGGCGCAAAATAGAAGCGCTTCCTCTTATCCCTTTTCAGGACAAACTGAAGCAGACGGTTGCATAGCCAACACTCCCCGTCAAACAGCAACAGTCTGGAGGGCCAGGTCCTGCCTCCCTTCTCTTTCACCTCTGCCGTCGCTTTTGTGTGCTCTACCATATTATTCGCCTGCCTTATTTGGCCGGCCCAATGCGGCCGTCATCTAAATAGCCGTTAAGATAATGGGCTCTTTTTCCGTCACAATGATGGTGTGCTCAAACTGGGCCACCCAACTTCCCTCAGGCGCAATGAGGGTCCAGCCATCGTCCGCCTCCAACACAAATTCATCTCCCATGGAGATAAAGGGCTCGATGGCCAGTACCATCCCTTTTTCCAGTCGTTCCGTCTGATCAGGATGGTAATAATTTAAAATATGTTGAGGCGGCTCATGCAAGCGTCGCCCTACGCCATGACCGCATAAATTGCGCACCACGGTGAAACCGAAGCGCTGGGCCTCTTCTTCGACTGCCCGCCCCAACTCATTTAACGGCTGACCGGCCCGCGCAGCTTGCAGTGCTTTGGTTAGGGCGCTTTGAGCGGCTTGACACAGACGATCAGCTTCAAGGCTAACGGGAGGAATAATCACAGTGGCGCCCGTATCGGCAAAGTAGCCGTCCACCTCGACCGACACATCTATGTTTACCTTATCCCCCGCCTTGAGGCGCCGCTCACCTGGAATGCCGTGGGCCACTTCCTCATTCACACTGATGCAGGTGGCTCCGGGAAAGTTATACTGCGTCTTTGGTGCAGAGCGAGCTCCATATTTTTTCAGCTCTTTTTCCCCGATCTGGTCCAGCTCCCGTGTGGTGATGCCGGCCCGCACGTGGTTCAGCATGGTTTTCAAAACAAGGGCAGCCACCTGCCCTGCCCGCTTTAGCCCTTGGACATCTTGCTCTGTCTCTGCCGTCAAATGGCCTCTCTCCTTTAACCATTATTTCCCGGGTAAACCTCAGTTTACCCTTCCCTCGCTTCACTTTATTTTATGAGCGATTTATGAGCGATAGGATTTAGCGGACCTGTCCTTCCCCTTCAATCACGTATTTGCTGGATGTGAGAGCAGGCAGCCCCATGGGTCCCCGGGCATGGAGCTTCTGGGTGCTGATCCCGATCTCAGCCCCAAAGCCAAACTCAAAGCCATCGGTAAAGCGGGTGGACACGTTGTGATAGACGGCTGCCGCATCCACCTCTTTTAGGAACAGCTGGGCATGATCGCTGTTTTCCGTGATAATGGCTTCTGAATGACGGGTGCCGTACCGCTTAATATGGTCAATGGCCTCATGAACGCTTTTGACGATTTTGACGGCCAAAATCAGGTCGAGATACTCCGTGGACCAGTCCGTTTCCTGAGCCGGCTTCAGATGAGGAAGAATGGCCCGGGCCGCCTCATCCCCTCTCAGCTCAACACCCTTCTCCTCCAAAGCCTTAGCCAGTTGAGGGAGATGAGCCTTGGCCCAGTTTTCATGCACCAGGACCGTTTCGATGGCATTGCAGACTGACGGGCGCTGGGTTTTCCCGTTCACCACCAAATCGATGGCCATCTCCGTCTTAGCCGATTCATCCACATACATATGACAATTGCCAACCCCTGTTTCAATCACGGGAACAGAGGCCTGTTCTATCACCGACTGAATCAGCTGGGCTCCGCCTCGGGGAATCAATACATCCAAATATTCATTGAGTCGAAACATTTGATTGGCTGTTTCGCGACTGGTATCTTCCAGCAGCTGAACGGCCTCTTTGGGACAATCGCTTTTTTTCAATGCCTGATGCAGGACGCTGACCAAAGCCTTGTTAGAATGAATGGCGGAGGAGCTGCCCCTTAGCAATACGGCGTTTCCCGTCTTTAAACAGAGGGCGGCAGCATCCACCGTCACATTGGGCCGCGCCTCATAAATCATGCCGACCACGCCCAAGGGAACCCGCACCTGCTTAATGCGCATGCCATTGGGACGTTCCCAGCTGGCCAGCACTTCCCCCACCGGGTCCTTAAGGGTGATGATTTGACGAATCCCCTCAGCCATATCATCAATGCGCTGTTCCGTCAAGGTTAAACGGTCGATAAGGGCCTGACTTAAACCTGATGCGGAACCCGCTTCTATATCCTTTTTGTTTTCCTCCAGAATGTACTCTTTTTGTTGGAGTAGCTCTTCCGCCATTAAAGCCAGGGCGTTATTTTTTTGCTCTGTGGTTAAGGAAGCCAGGCGGAATGATGCTTCTTTTAAAGCTTGGGCCTTGGTTAACAATTCACTCATAATCTGATCTGCTCCTTTCCCATTTTTACCCAATTGTTGCGATGGATCACTTCTTCTGCACTGCGGCCGGTCAGCTTAATGGCTTCTTGACTGGAAAGCCCTTTAACCAAGTCCAATTCTTGAGAGGAGTAGTTAACCATTCCTCTGCCAATCAGCTCCCCTTTTGGATTAAGGACTTCCACCACATCTCCGGCCGCAAAGCTGCCTTTCACCCGGACCACGCCTGCCGGAAGCAAACTTTTTCCCCGTTCCAACAAAGCGCTGGCCGCTCCCTGGTCCACCGTCACTTCTCCCTTGACCCGAGAGTGAAAGGCGATCCACTGCTGCCGTTTTTTAAGCACATGGTCGGTGGAGTGGCCGATATAGGTGCCGTTTCCCTTGCCCCGGACAATGTCCAGCAGCTTTTCACTCCCTTGGCCGCAGCCAATAAAGACCCGGACGCCTAAAGATAAGGCGGTTTTGGCCGCCTCCAGCTTGGACAGCATGCCGCCGGTGCCCACTTTTGAACCGGACTGGCCCGCTCCAGCCAACAGCTCATCGGTAATTTCAGGCAGGTAGATGTATTTTTTAGCGGAAGAAAAACGGCGGGGATCCTGGTCATAAATGCCGTCCACATCCGTTAAAATGATTAAAAGGTCAGCATGAACCAAACCGCTGACCAAGGCCGAAAGCATGTCGTTATCCCCAAAGGTAAGCTCATCCACCGCCACAGAATCATTTTCATTGATAATGGGGACCACGCCTCGGGTGAGCAGTTCCGCCAAAGTGGCATACGCGTTATCATAGCGTTCCCGATCAGCAAAATCTCCCCGCGTCAGCAAAAGCTGAGCGGTCACGATACCATGTTTAGAAAAAGAGCGTGTGTAACCCTGCATCAACAGCCCCTGCCCTACGGCCGCTGCCGCCTGTCTGCCTTCAATGGTGACGGGACGGGACACATATCCCAGCTGTGTAAACCCCGCTGCTACCGCCCCCGAGGAGATCACCACCACTTCATATCCTTCTTCCTTCAGTCGAGCGATGGCATCCACATGTTCATTCAGTTTATCTTCGCACAATCCGCCCTGCTCATCGGTCAAGGAACTGCTGCCTATCTTCACCACTATGCGCCGTATGCTCATGCTATCCCTCTTTAACCTATCCTTCAAACCTATCTCTATTTAACTATTTAATAATAGTTTACCAATTATCCTTGGAATTGACCATCTTGTCAAGAGGATCTGCCAGAAAATAAAAACATCCTAAAAGAACCCTTCTCACTGTCCAAATTCATGATAAAATAAGCCTTAAAAGCATTTTTAAAGGAGGGCGAGACGATGCCCATCAACATCCCGGACAATTTGCCAGCCAAAGAGATTCTCTTAAGGGAAAATATCTTTGTTATGGGAGAAGAGCGTGCCTATCACCAAGATATTAGGCCGCTTAATATAGTGATTTTAAACCTGATGCCCCAAAAGCAGAAAACAGAAACTCATCTGCTCCGCCTCTTGGGCAATACGGCGTTGCAGGTGAACATCACCCTGCTGCATACGGCCACCCATGTTTCCAAAAACACACCCCAATCCCATCTGAAAGCGTTCTATACCACTTTTGATAAAGTGAAGCACCGCAAATTTGATGGTTTAATCATCACGGGGGCTCCAGTGGAACACCTGGAGTTTGAAGACGTGGATTACTGGGAAGAGTTACAAGCCATCATGGATTGGTCCACCACCAACATCACTTCCACCCTGCATATCTGCTGGGGGGCTCAAGCCGGCTTGTACCATCATTACGGGATTCCCAAACATCGTCTGGAAAGCAAGCTGTTTGGCGTCTTTAGCCACAAAATCGTCAAGGAAAACGTCACCTTGATGCGGGGCTTTGATGAAGAGTTCCTTGTTCCCCATTCCCGCTATACGGAGACTCGCTGGGACGATGTGGCCAAAGTGCCTGAACTGGAGGTTTTATCGGTCTCGGATGAAGCGGGCGTCTATCTGGTGGCCACCAAAGATGGACGTCAAATCTTTATCACCGGCCATCCGGAATACGAAGCCACCACACTGGATGAAGAGTACCGGCGCGATGTGGCCAAAGGTTTAAAAATCAAACCACCCTGTCACTACTATCCGGGGGATGACCCGAACAAGCCCCCCATCAACCGCTGGCGCTCCCATGGTCATTTGCTCTTTGCCAACTGGCTCAATTACTATGTCTATCAAGAGACCCCCTATGATTGGGCTTAACCCAGGATAAGGGCAATCAATCCCTGGACGAATCCGATGGTTCCTCCCAAAATGGCCCCCAAATAGGTGATCATATATAACTCCCTTCTGGCGATCGCCAGCACAAGGGCTTCCACCCGTTCCACCGGAAACCCTTTCACCCGCTCAGCCACAAGGTGGGCCAAATCGAGCCGGTCCAGCATGGTCCCGATCCTGGGTTTTAACCATTCCTCCACGTGATCAAGCCCAGCCTTTAATCCTTGATCAACCATTTCCTTCCCCTTTTCCCCCAGCCACTCATCGATCGGTTGCTGAAAGAGAGGAGAGACAGCCCTGTCTGCAAGTTGCCTGACAACTTGTTGAACAGACTCCTCTCCCACACTTTTTAACCAGGTTTCCACTGGCCTGTTTTTAAGCCGTTCCCATTCCTTCTTTAGCAGGCTGGCCATTGTTTCCACAGCAAGAGGATGGCTGATCAGCGGCACCAGCTCCTGTTGGATCATCTGGACCAGCCGCTCCTCACGAAATAATAGCGGACTAAACAAGCGCAACCACCCCTGGCGCTGATTTAAAAACCGTTCCAGGAGCTCTCCCAATAGATGGCCTCCGTCCGAGCTGTTTAAGAAACCTGCTAGCCCTTTGAGCAGATGGTTGCTGATGGTGGGGATCAGCTCCCCTTCCAGCTTATTCAGAAGAGACGGAGGCAAAATCTGGGCGATGGAGTATGCTCCCAATTGGTGTAGCCCGGCCTGCCCCGCTTGATTGAGGCGCTCTTTAATATAATGAATAACTTCGGCCCACTCGTTTTTACCACATGCTCCTTCCACAAGCTGACCGAGTGTCGGTTTCTGGGCCAGCCAGCGCTCTATGGCCTTTTGAAGCCGAAGGTGCACCTCCCGTTTAAAATGGGGATCAAAGAGCTTACCGGCCACCGCCTCCTTGGTGACCAGGTGGTTGCTCACCAGATGGCCCAACTGTTCGGCCAACTCCTCTTTTCGCTTGGGAATTAAACCGGGAGTAAAGGGAACCCGCCAGCGACCGATATAGATGGTCCGATGAGGCCTAAACAACATGCAGATGGCCAAAAAATTGGTAAAGCCACCAATGAGAGCACCGATGATGATCATGAGCATAATGATGAGCAACTGTTCCATAAAAGAGAGATCCTTTCCAACATTGATATCCAGAAGGGTTTAACCTGGATTTTTTATAAGGATTGATTATTATTATTCTTCCTGCGCCGCAATAACCATACCAGGGGGATGACAATCACCGCGCTTAAAAGGAGGTACGGCAAAGCGCTGATCAAAAAGACCAATCCCCGTTTGGCACCATAACCAATGGAAGCGATGGACTCTTTTAAACCGGCCCAAGCTTCCGCCCAGAGCGACTCGTTGGGCTTATGGCCTAAATACTCTTTTTCATCCACCTCTGTCAAATCGACGGTAATCCTCACAGTGGAGGTGACCCGATCAATATAGCGCTGTCGCCCCTCTATAATTTCCACCTGTTCCCTGATGCGGGAAAGCTCTGCTTCCAATTTTAACATTTCTTCCACATTTTTTGCTTCTTCATACAGCTCTAACAGCCGCTTTTCATGCCGGTATAAGTTGCGCAAGCGCGCCTCGTTATCCACATACTCCTCCGTTACATCCTGCCCAAAGGTGGTGCGGTGGAGCACATTACCTTCTTTTTCCAGCTGGCTTACAAAATCATCGGCCTGCTTAACGGGAACCCGGAATACGGCCTGGGCCCGGTAGCGGATCTGATTGGGAGCCATCACCTCCTGCCACTGTTCTATACTTTCGATAAAAGCTCCCTCCATCTCTTGGATGCGACGTTCCAGCCGGTTTAGGATTTGATCTAGGTTTTGTACATCCATCTCCAATTTTTGTTCCCGGATCACTTTCCGTTCAACGGTGCCATTCTGTGGTGCTTGCTCGCTGGCCCCGTCAAGGGCCAAATCCTTTGGAGCACTTCTTTCCGGAAGGGAATCTGGCCGAGCCCCATCTATTTGATAAGTTGGACTTACCCCTATTTCCCCCCGTACCGCTCCCCCGCTCACAGAATCCGTTGATTCTCCTTGCGAGGAACAGCTGCCAATCAACACAACCAAACTTAAGCAGGAGAGAAAGATGAGCCCCCATCTGGTCAGTTTACGCACTGTAATAACCCCCTTTTCATTTGCTAATATTGACGCCGGCTCTGTGCTGAGGGTTGCACACTAAAGCGTAACTTCCGCCAATGCCCCAAGCTAATTGCCTATACAAGCCGAGCGGACACTACATAGAATGGTAGCGAAGCAATCAAACACCCTCCCCTGAAAGGAGGTGTCACCATGAGCGGTACTGTTGCTGGATACAGCCCCTGGAACAGCTTCGCCTTAATCGTTGTTCTGTTTATTTTGCTGATTATTGTGGGCTGCGGTTGTTTTTTGGGCCGTTACTAGTGTAAGGCAGGATCAGAGAGTGGGATCATGAAGAAAGGCATACCGCCGTCACCATTCGGTATGCCTTTTCCCTTTCTATCTGAGAGCCGGTTACCCTCTTTTTCTAACCTGAAAGGTGTCTCCCAACAACACCCAATTTTGAGGGAAAGGGTAGCCCAGAACCCAATAGCTGATTCCTTTTAAGCCATAGGCAACAGCGGTATCAAACTTAGCTTTGGCACTGCGGGCATCCTCAAACCACACTTCATGGAGACGCCCCTGTTCATCCACATACCGATAAAACGGGGACTGGGCGTTAAAGTCGTATTGGATGGCGGTCCGGTATTGAGCCGCCCGTCGCAAAGCTTCCTGAACGCTAAAGGTTTCTGCTTCCTGCCCCTGTACATGGGGAAGGAGCCAGTCCCGAGCGTAAATTTGAAAGCCCATCATAATTTTGTTACGGGGAATGACAGTGACCGCATAATCCAGAACGCGCCTGATCTGATCGATGGGTGAAATGGGTTGAGGCGGTCCCAAGCGGTAGCCCCATTCATACGTCATTAAAATGACAAAGTCGGCAATTTCGCCATGGGCTGCGTAATCATGGGCTTCATACAACAAGCCAGGCTGGTCCGCCCGCGTCTTAGGCGCCAAAGAGGTAGACAGGAAAAAGCCTTCCTGATGCAGACGCTCAGCCGCTCTCCTCAAAAACTGATTATACGCTTCCCGGTCTTGGGGATAGACAAACTCAAAATCAACATTTAAACCCTGATACCCCTTATTCCGCATCGTGGTTACAATATTATCCAATAAACGATTTTGTCGGTTCACATCATTTAAAATAAGACTGGCCAGGTCAGAACCGGCAACCTGCGGCGTAAAATTGATGATACACATCATGGGGACAATATTGTTTTGTCGCGCAGCCTCAATTTGTTCTTCATCATTTAGGGCAGACAAGCTTCCATCTTCCCTCACCTCATAGGCAAAAGGGGTTAAATAGGTTAGGAGAGAGCCGAGAGAATCAATTTCATCTCTACCTTGCCCCTCAAATATAAAAGCATTCACGTCAATGGTCGGCTTGGGTCCTTCCGGGACCACCAATACCATTCCAGCATTGATTTGATTGGGATTGGCCAGCTGGTTCAATTGAACGATTCTATCCACCGTTGTGCCGTATCGCTGGGCAATCGACCAGACCGTCTCCCCAGGCTGAACGGTGTGGGTTTGATAAGGAACAGGAATCAGCACCGCCTGCCCCACCACCAGCTGGTCCGGATTGGGAAATTGATTGGCCTGAATAATCTGATCAATCCTAACGCCGTAGCGCTGGGCCAAACGCCATAAGGAGTCGCCCGGTTCCGTCACATGAATCAGCACAAAGTCGCCCTCCTTTTACACGTGTTCCCTTCATTTTATGCAAAGGGCACCGGGCGGGCCTGGGCCGATGCCTCATTTGCCTAACCATCCTTATGGCTTCACACCCGATCAGGATTGTATTATGATATCATGGAAGAAAAGGTGTATTTTCTAAGGTTTCAAGAGTCCTTACAGTTCCTGTTTATTTGGAGGCAAAAGGCGTAATGAAGGGTATCGCTGTGCTTATCCCGGCTTACAAACCAAGTAATGCGCTGATTCCGTTGCTAAAAGATTTGGTAAAAGCAGGGTTTGAGCAAATTATTGTGGTTAATGACGGAAGCGGGGATGAGTACCGTCCTCTTTTTTCAGAAGCGGAAGCCTTGCCACAAGTCACCTTGCTTCACCATACGACCAACTGTGGAAAAGGCCAGGCGCTGAAAACGGGATTTGAATATATCCTCACCCATCACCCAGAATGGGAAGGGGTGATCACGGCCGACGCCGATGGCCAACATCTGCCCCATGATATTCTGAACATCGCCCGCCAGATCAAGCACCTAACTAAAAAGGGAGAGGCTCCAAGCCAATCCTATATAGTGCTGGGGGTTCGGGACTTTTCCCTCAATCACGTTCCCTGGAAAAGCCGCTTGGGTAACGTCATCACCCGCCATGTTTTCCACTACTTTACCGGGGAAGTGCTGACGGACACCCAAACGGGATTAAGGGGATTCCCCCGCCACCTGCTGCCCTGGCTAATCCGTATCGAAGGTGAACGCTACGAATATGAAATGAATATGTTAGCCTATGCCAAACAGCATGGAGTAACCATTTATCAGGTGCCCATTAAAACCGTCTATGAAAAAGGAAATCCCACATCTCATTTCAAACCGTTCCAAGATTCCTACCATGTATACAAAATCTTTTTTAAATTTAGCGCCCCGCGCCTTGCGCTCTATGGGCTGGAAATCGTTCTGTTTTGGCTGCTCTGCTTACTCTGGAAAGATGAACTTTTTTCGTTTTTCGTCGGAGTCGCTGCTATTACAGCCCGGATCGGCTCATCTCTCATTCATTATTTAGTAAGTTTCTCTAGCTCAATTGAGTCGATTTCCGCCTATCGATCTTATGGACAGAAAGCCGCTGGGACGCTTCTTTCGGCTGCGACCATACAGGGGCTCTATCTATTAATGGGGGCAGGAGAAGTTTTGATTAAGTTATGTGTAGACACTCTGCTCTTTGTAAGAAGGTTAGTAGCCAAAGTAAAATAGCAAATTAAATGAGCACCACTAAACGGCATAACTAAAATATGAGGTGATCATACGGTGCAACCGATAAACCCATCATCCGTGCAAGAACGGATTGACCGCCTGGCGAATCAAACGGTCTACCTTCATTTGGAAACGACCCAGGGGGTCTATACCGCCCGCCGGGGGGAAGGACCTGTAGCCAGCTGTTATATCCGCAATGTGCCCATCCAGTATGAACGGGGGGAAATCAAGGGGGAAGGTCCCTTTCGTGTGGGGATCAAATTGGCCCAGGGCTGGGTTTATTGTGACGGTTTGACAGATTGGGAAGCTGACGATGACGACCGACTGCTGTTGGCCGGTCATGATCGGGAGGGGCGGCTGGTGGCTGCTTTACAATTAAGCCCCTTTCCTTTCGGAACTGGGACCAAAAGAAATGAATCTTATTCCACCGGTTCTACCAGGAGGCACACCAATGAGTAACTTAAACCATACCGATTGGATACACGAGCGACATGTCCTTAGCATTCTCCCCCACCCTGATGATGAGGCCTTTGGCTTTGCCGGCACTTTAATCCGTTACATTGAGCATAATGTCCCTGTCACTCATGTGTGCGCCACCTTGGGGGAAATGGGGCGCAATATGGGCAATCCCCCCTTCGCCAATCGGGAAACATTGCCCCTTATCCGTCGGAAGGAATTGTACCAATCTATGTTGCGTATGGGAGTGAGCCGGCTCTATCTGTTAGGCCGGCATGATAAAATGCTTGAGTTTGAGGATCCTGACGAAGTGGCAGAGCAAGTAAAGGAGATTTTAGAGGAGATTCAGCCTTCCATCGTCTATACCTTTTATCCCGGTTTGGGAGTTCACCAGGATCATGACGCCTTAGCCTGGGCGGTGGTGAGAGCGGTAAAAAAATTAAAGGAGGAACTTCGCCCTCGCATATTTTGCCGGGCCGTCGTGGAGGAGGCAGAGGCCAAACTGGGGCCTCCCCATCGGATTCATGATGTGAGCGACCTCCTGAGCCAAAAGTTGGCTGTCATCCGCGCCCACCAATCTCAAGTGCATCAAATGTTTCCCCAATTTGAAGAACAGGTAAACGACCCCAATTCAGCCCTTTCCCTCTGGTTCAGCCGGGAAATATTTTGGGAGTATCCTTGCTAGCCATACAAGCTTTTCATCTAAATGCGCCCATCGTCAAGTGAGCACGATGGGCGCATTTATGTATTTCCCGTTAAGATCGAACAAAATGGATAAAGCGGTTCACCACTTCATCCACAAACTGGAGAGTGGCCTCATCCACCAGGCGGCCCTCCTTAAACTTCTCGGGGGCAAAATTAATCACAATCTCATTGCCAGCGGGAGGAAGCAGTTTTGCTTGTATTCCGGGGCTGGACAAAATTTGACGGATATGAAGCTGGGCGCGGATGGTTCCGAGGATTCCTGGTGACACCCCAGCAGTCATGACGGGTTTGCCGATCATCACCTTGTCCACTCTGGAGAGCCAATCCAAAGCGTTTTGTAACACCCCTGGCACCGACCAGTTGTATTCCGGCGTGATGATCAGAACACCGTCTGCCTCTTTTACGGTTTGCTTAAACTGGCGCACCACTTCAGGGGGCTCATGTTCTTCATCCTGATTAAAAAAAGGCAGTGTACCCAGATCGGGAATAAGGAGTTCAAACTGATGTTTAAAACGCTCCTGAATCGTTTGAGCCAGCTGCAGATTGTATGATTCCTTTCTCAAACTACCCACTAAAGCCACAAACTTCATCTCTTTCCACATCCTTTCCACCTATAGTATATACACTGCCTGGTTAAATTCACCATAAAAGTGCTTACAACACTCACTTGGCTTTCGTGGATGACCATAAAAAATTATCTGCCTTCAGATCTTGAGATAAAATTTGATTACCGTAGGATGGCCGAGAACCAAATTGGCTTAATCCCTCCGAATTAAAGACCATTTTAGCCCCCGATAAAAGTACAGAACAAACCTACTCGTTAGTATATAATCAAAATTAAGATAAAAGAGGGGGAATCACGTTGTCTAGGAGAAGAAAGCGGCTCATTTTTGGGAGTCTCAGCCTCGTGGTGGTGGCTTTGTTTATCGTGGTGGGAATTGCCCTTTACGTGGGTTGGCAACTGAGTCATCCAGCCAAAAAGCCATTGGATGCATCGCCTGAAGATTACGGATTAACCTACGAATCCTTTGTCACCCAAAGTCGCTTAGACAATATCACGCTTTCTGGATGGGTGATGGAATCCTCTCAACCGGCTGAAGGAGTGATCATTTTTGCCCATGGTTACCGGGGCAACCGTTTGGAGACGCCTGTTCCTGGCTTAGCTTTAGCCAGTGATCTGGTGAAAGAGGGTTATCATGTGGTGATGTTTGATTTTCGCAATTCAGGGGAATCAGAAGGAGAAAAAACAACGGTCGGCTTTGAAGAAAAACACGATCTCATCTCAGTGGTCCACTGGGCGCATGAACGCTACCCCGATCTGCCCGTGGGGGTGATCGGCTTTTCCATGGGGGCGGCCACCGCCCTTGAGGCGGCCGAAGAGGAACCGCTGATCCAAGCGGTGGTGGCTGACTCCCCTTTTAGAGATCTAAACGATTATTTATCTGAAAACTTATCCTTTTGGTCGGGGCTGCCTGACTTCCCATTTACGCCAGTCATTTTGGGCCTTTTACCCCTGTTGATTGGCCTTGAAGTTGAGGAAGTCAGTCCCCAGGAAGCGATTCAACACTTAACTATTCCGGTCCTCTTAATTCACGGCACTCAGGATGAGGCCATCCCCCCTTCAAACAGTGAAGCCATTTATGCCAACGGCAATCCGGATCAGGTTCAACTGTGGATCACGGAAGGGGCAGGCCACGTCCGCAGCTATAATCTGTATCCGGAAGAGTACTTTAAGAAGGTGATTCAATTATTGGAGTTGGCGTTTTAGACAAGTTACAGGTGGACTTTAGGGAGCCTCCAATTGTAAAAGACGGAAATCATCCGTAAAACAACCACGATTAAAAAGAGCAGGTAGGTCATCCAGGGCTGGGTGATCCAGCCCATTCCTATTACGAATCCGGCCAAAGCGGCCCACAGGGCATAAATCTCCTCTCTAAACACCAGCGGCTTTCGCCCGGCCAAGAGATCACGGATGATTCCACCCCCTGTCCCCGTAAGGGTTGCGGCTATCATGACGGCAGCCAACGAATGCTCCGCTTCAATGGCCAGCAAGGCTCCTTGAATGGCAAAAGCGGACAAGCCGATGGCATCAAAAAGATGTCCCCATCGGTTCCATGGTTTGATAATCAGTTTAGGAAAAACAAGCAGTAATCCGATCACGATGAAAACAATCATAAACAAGAGTTGCTGTTCCCACAAAAGCGAAACAGGCAAGCCCAAGAGCAGGTTGCGCACCGCCCCTCCTCCAAAAGCGGTCACAAAGCTGAGCACATAGACACCCAAAATATCATACTCTTCCTGCACAGCCACAGTAGCCCCACTGATGGCAAAGGCGATTGTCCCAATGACGTTCAGCACATGCCACGTTAACTCAACCACGCCTCTCATTTCACCTGCCTACTCTAGGGGCGATTTCCCTATCGCCTCGCTAAGCCTAAACCAGCCTATCCCCTGGTCTAGAAGATCCTGACAAGCTCCTTGAGCTTTTGCCCATCAATTTCATCCGTTTGCTGCGCAGCTGGCCACAGGCGGCATCAATATCGGTGCCGTGCTCCCGACGCACCCCGCAATTGATCCCGTTGGCCTTTAACGTTTCAGCAAACGTCTTGATGGCTTCCGGCCTACTTCTTTGATACTGCTCATGTTCACTCACAGGATTGTAGGGAATTAGATTGACATAAACCAGTGGGCGCAAGGGCTGTAGCAGACGGGCCAGCTTAAGGGCATGTTCCGGCTGATCGTTAACCTCCCGCAACAAAATATATTCAAACGTAATCCGCCGATTGGTTTTTTCCACATAATAGCGGCAAGCCTTCATCACTTCTTCTAGGGGATAGGCCTTATTTATTTTCATGATCTTGGTCCGCAGGTCATCGTTGGGGGCGTGGAGCGACACAGCCAGATTAACCTGCAGGTTGAAATCGGCAAACTCATATATTTTGGGGACGATACCGCTGGTGGAAACGGTGATGTGTCGCGCTCCAACGGCCAATCCTTGGGGAGCATTGACGATACGTAAAAAATCCAGCACATTTTCGTAGTTGTCAAAGGGTTCTCCAATCCCCATTACCACAATATGACTCACCCGCCCACCAGGTTCATGCCGATCCAGATCTTGTTGCACCTTCACCACCTGTTCCACAATCTCCCCGCTGGATAAATCCCGGGTTTTGGCCAACAGACCGCTGGCGCAGAAGCTGCAGCCAATGTTGCACCCCACCTGGGTGGTGACGCAAACAGAAAGACCATAGTTGTGGCGCATCAGCACCGTTTCGATAAAATGGCCATCAGCCAATTGAAATAAATATTTAATGGTGCCATCAGCTGCCACCTGTCGTTGGGCTTCCGTTAAGGTTTGGAGGGAAAAGTGTTCTTGCAACAGGGCCAAACATTCTTTATTCACATTTTTCATTTGAGACCAGTCGCTGACGCGATGCTTAAATAACCAATCCCACACCTGCTGAGCTCTAAACTTTTTCTGTCCATGATTTAAAAGCCAGGTGGACAGTTCTTCAAAAGGGACACCATAGATGGACCGCTTCATCGTTTTCTCCCTTCTTCGCACAGATTCGGCCTTAGTTTACCAGATTAAGAGCCTTACCATCCCTTTTTGGGGTACGCCACTTGCGCTGCTATTTAGTCTAACATCATATGGCCCAAAGGGCCATAAAAAGTAGAGGGGTTTAAGAGGAGGTGGCCCACCCCATCTTAACCAGAAGCTGGGGTGGGCCGTTTTAGCCGGAGAAAACCATTTTAGTTGGGGAAAAGCTGATCGGTATGCCATATTATGATGGTGTCCACAGAAAGGCTTCCACTGGAGTATTGGGAGCTGATAACGTCACGCTCCGGATAAACTTCCTGCCCCTTTCCATCGTAAAAAATGGCATAAATATTCACACTGGGAGGCAGGCTCAAATGGCTTAAAACAGCATCCAGCCCCGCTGGAGGCTGTCGCTCTTTCTCCAGGACGATGAGGGAATCCATGACCTGAACCCAGCTTTCCGGTAAGGAAAACGAACCATACGTTTTCTCATGCAGGCTGATCTCTTCTTCCATTTGAATGGCGGGAAGATACAGCTCTTTCTCATCGAAGAAAGCAAGGTGCCTTTCTCGGATGAGATAAAAGGCAATCTTATCCACGGGATCATCGGGATGCAGATGCCAAACGATATCATATGTGGCTGGCTGTCCTTCCTTCCGCTTCACCAAACTAGGCCAACCACTGGTGTTAATGGCGGCCACCTGCCAGCGATGCCACTGCCACTTCCACAAACTGAAGCCGCGGCTTCCCTTTTTCGATCTAAATGGGATAAAGGCATGGCCCTCATCCAAAAAAATGATATCCTCAATCTGGCCCACATCCGCCTCCGGATACAGCCGGTTGATCTCCTCTGCTAGCGCCTCTTCAGGCGGCAAAGACTCCGGTTTTCCTCCAAAAAACCAGTATGCCGACACAGCCAGTATGGAGAGAAGAAAAAGGGTTCCGATCATAAACAGCTGCTGTTTTCTGGCTAAGTGACGGCGCAGACCCATACTCATGGGGCGTCCCCCTTTTCCATAAAGGAGGCCTGAGCCCGGAAGTAATAGCTTCTGTTTGGGGTGACCATTAAAAGGCCTTGTCCATTTTGTTCAACATAGATGACTGGAGCCAGGCCACTGCCCCACTTGGGACGGGTGCCCATCAGTTGATAGGGAAACCGTTCATCACTTCCATAATAGGTATCAAACCAGTGATCATGATGAACATCGATTGACCGTTCCATCCTGGAGACTTGCTGCTTCAACTGTTCCACGTTTAAGGATTGGTTGGTTGATGAAGGGTGGATCGGCACAACATAAGCCTCCTCTACATCGGCCAGGTAGGTGGACGGGTCATCTTTGGGATAGATAAAGGCATGGATCGGTATAGCTAGCAGTGCAGCAGCCAGGAAAATAAAATTGGTCTTAAACCCCAGCCAGGCCAAAGAACGATAGGCCGTCCATCCTTTTTGCGACCCTTGCAAAACCACAAACAGAAAAAAGACGCCCAGTGGAATCACCGGCAGATGAAGGAGAGTATCTGCCACCTGGAACTGAAAGTTAAATGATAATGTGCCCACCCAAACAACGACGGCCACTTGCCATATCCTGAGAGGCTTCTCCAGTTGCCGATAATTCCGATACACAAGATAAATCACGACCGCCCAAGCCAATAGATTGAAAATAAGGAAAATAATATTGATATGAGCCATCCGATCCAGTCCTTTTTTACCTTTTTTTAATTCATTATTTTAATCCATTATAATGATCTATAGTGAATTAAAATACAAATAAGAGCGTTCAGCATGATGAAGGAGCGCAGCAATGGGACATAAAAAGAACCTATTGGTCATCAAGCGGGAGCAACCCCTTGTGGAAGCTCGGTTTTTAGAGAGACCCAATCGGTTTATGGTCCGCTGCCGGATCCAGCATGCCAATCAAACTTACGGGAAAGAAGATACGCGGTTAGACAGTATCGTGGAGGCGCATCTACCTGATCCCGGCCGGATGAAAGAGCTGTTGATTCCTGAAACAAGGATCTGGCTGGAACCGGCTCTCACTTCCACACGAAAAACCAGATGGTCGGCCGTCTTAACGGAAGACCCCAGAAGCGGCGAACTGGTCTCCATTGATTCCACCTTGCCCAATCAGCTGATCAAGAAAGCACTGGAACACGGTGCGCTACCGGAACTGGCCGACTGGTCCCTCATCCGCCCGGAAGCTAGAGTGGGACACTCTCGCTTTGACTTTTTACTGGCGTCCGCTGATGGACGCAAGATGGCGTTAGAAGTAAAAAGTGTCACCCTGGTCCAGGAAAGGACCGGCCTGTTTCCTGATGCCGTCACCGCCCGGGGCACCCGTCATGTGAAGGAGTTAACCCATCTGAGCCAGCAACAGGGCTGGGTAGCGGGCATCCTCTTTGTGGGGCAACGCCGGGATATAGACCGGATTCAGGCAGCAGCCCATATCGACCCGACCTTTGCCCAAACCCTTTTCAATGCAAAACAAGCCGGGGTCCAAATCATGGCCCGGCGTTGCACAATTACCCTTAATGAAATATATCTAGATGAAGCAATCCCGGTTGATTTCACCCATTTATAGACCTATTTAATCATTGACAGGCATGTTTTCCAAACTGCCTTCCGGCACCTTTTTCGCTTCAATGGACAAGATGTGGTTTTGTCCTTCGATCTCTGTGACCGTAAACGTGTATCCTTCAGCCGTTAGGGAGTCGCCTGCCTGTACATCAAATTGCTGAGTTAAAAACCAACCGGCCAATGTGTCCACGTCTTCATCTTCCAAAGAGATGCCTAATATATCATTCACGTCTTCAATCAATACCTTCCCGCTAAACATGTAATGGCTGTCAGCAATTTTTTGGATATCGGGCCGCTCGTCCACATCAAACTCATCCCGAATATCCCCTACAATTTCTTCCAAAATATCTTCAACGGTGACCAGTCCAGCAGTTCCTCCATATTCATCAAGGAGGATGGCCATATGAACCCGTTCCTTTTGCATTTTGACTAAAAGATCGTGAATGGGCATGGTTTCAATGGCCCGGATCACCGGCTTGATAAAGGGCTTTAACCCTTTAAACTCAGCCCCGTGCTGTTTCAAGTTGACCATTTGATCCATCAAGACTTCTTTAATATTGACCAGACCCAGTATATTATCTTTGTCACCGTCAGCCACCACAGGATAGCGAGTAAAACCTTCTTTGGTGATCACATCAAGAATCGTATCGATATCATCATCCACTGAAAGGGTCACCATCTCGGTACGGGGCACCATAATCTCGCGGGCGATACGGTTATCAAACTCAAAGATATTGGTCATATAAGTTAATTCTGTCTGGTTAATCTCACCGCTTTTAAAACTCTCCGATAAAATGATCCTTAACTCTTCTTCGGAATGGGCCAAGTCATGTTCTGAAGCTGGTTTAAAGCCAAACAAGCCCACAAGCAAACGAGCCGAACCGTTTAAAAGCCAAATAAAGGGATACATCAAGCGGTAAAACCAGATCATGGGCCGCGCAAACAACAAGGTGACCGATTCAGCTTTGGCGATGGCAATGGTTTTTGGAGCCAATTCTCCCACGACCACATGTAAAAACGTAATAATGGTAAAAGCAAGGCTGAAGGAGAGCACATGGGCTAACGACGGATTGATCTTTAAGGCTTCAAAGAGGGGGTGTAACAGCCGCTGCATGGTGGGCTCTCCCAGCCATCCCAAGCCCAAAGCGGTAATGGTGATGCCCAATTGACAAGCCGATAAAAACTCATCCAAATTGGTGACCACATGTTTGGCGGCAATGGCTCCGCTTCGTTTTTCCTCAATGAGATGATCAATCCTTGATACCCGCACTTTAACAAAGGCAAACTCTGAAATCACAAAGAATGCCGTTAAAGCAATTAATAAAGCGACTAAAATCAGATTAATGGTTATCTCCAATTGACGTGCCCTGCTTCAAAACGCAGGGTTACACCTCCCACTGGCTCCAACGTTACAGTTAGTCTGCTACAATTCCTCAGGTCAGCATACATCAGGAGCCATTCTTCCTTCTGCTAATTGATTGTACGTAATCTGACTTAACGCTTTTCACCCTCACCCCGCTTTACCCTTATTGTAAATAAATATGGACACCTTTTCCAATACGTAATTTATTTTTTTCCTATTTAACTCCAAACAAGCACCCTAAATCGTGTAGTTTCATTCAACTTTTTAATGGCAAGGTTATCTGCAAAGTGAAAAGGTCCTGGTCAATGGTTGCTTGCATCGTGCCTCCCAATTCGTTGACCGCATGCTCCATAAAGGAAAGGCCAAAGCCATATTGGATCTTTTTATCCGTCACCCCATCATTGGTCAATTTAAAAGTTACCGAGTCACCATCCTGCGTCAAAGAAAAGAAAAATTTTTTGACCCGGGCATGGCGAATGCCATTGGTTAACCCTTCCATGAGGGCATGATAGATCACCTTTTTCATGGGCAAATCCAGCGGCGGCAACAGGTCAATGTGCTGTTCAATCTCAACGGACGTGTTTTCCACCAATCGGTGGATCACTCGATTAATTTCATCTATAAGGTCAAAGGAAAGATCATTTTCACCCAGCATGCGAATGGAGCGTCTAATTTCCTGTTGTCCCAGGCGGATTAATTCCAGAGAAGCGTTGAGGGCCTCCATCGCCTTGTCCATTTGTTCAACTTGAAGCAGCCGCTTCATGCTCTCCAACTGAACGATGGCGATGGTTAACGAATGGCCGATCACATCATGAATATTCTTGGCCAAGCGCTGCCTTTCTTCCAACACGGCTCGCTCCGCCACCATTTTCATCGCCTCTTCTTGAGAACGTTTCAGACTGGCCGTTCGCTCTTTAACCTTTTCCTCCAATTGCTGATTAAGCTGTTTCATCTCCTCATATAATCTGGCGTTAATGATGGAGATGGCCGCCTGGGTGGCAAGATGCTGTACGCTAATCACTTTATCTTCAGTAAAGGCTCCCTTAATCAAGTTGTTTTCCAGATAAATAATGCCGATTATTTCTTGCTGATGGATGATGGGTGTGCATAGCACCGAGTGAGGTTGGTAATCCTCCATATACGTATCCTGTTCAAAAAGGGTATCATTGCTGGCATCATGACTAACCCATTTTTTTCTTGTTTTTATCACATATTGGATCAACAAACGGGGAACACCATGGTAGTCATCCATAGGTAGTCCCGGTAAGCGGGAAGCGAAGGAGCCGTCTTGCTCAAGAACAGTTTCCGCTTCAATTTGCCAGCGGCCATTTTGAGAGAGGATTAATACTCCTTTTTGAGCTCCTGCATTTTGAATGACATTTTTCAAAAGCTTGACCACCAACCGTTTGAGATCAATCTCCTTGGATAGATCCTGAGTGGCCTTGAGCAAGGCCATATGATCTACCAGGGCGGCTGGCGAGGTCACCGTATTTTCATTGGTTAAGATAAACTGAGGTCCATATCGATCTAATAAAGCGGCTTTTTTCCGCTCTATCCCCCATTGATTATACTGTTTGTAAGCCTCATTTAACGTTATTCGAGCCGAGTGTTTGTGACCAAGCTGCCATTCAAAAAGGCCTTTCCGCTCATACACAATGGCCCCCCAATAACCGCTCTCTTCATCCAGCGCTTCCACCGCCTGCCGATACAGTTTATAAGCCTTACCGTAATGGCCTTTCAACCTCATCCATTCCGCCCTGATCAACAAATAGCTGCACTGCGCATTGCGGGGCGACCGTTTGGCCAGTTCTTTCAGCTTACGGAGACATGCTTTTAAGGCTTTACGTTCCTCTTTGGAAGCATAAGGGTATCTTGCCACCAGACCCAACGCATAGAAAAAATAGTAAATATGGGTGCAAATGCTGTCCACCTGCTTGCGCATTAAAGATAAAATCTGATGGGCTTCCACACACAACAAATCATAGTCTTCCATCATATACAGACTGATTAAACGCGGAATGTAGAGCACTATCAGGTGTTCCTCACTGTTATACAGGCCAAGATCTTTATACTGTTCCAACTTGGTGTACTTTTGTTGAGGCTGTCTGCCTTGCAAATAATGCAGATCGTACCGCATGTTACTGAGTCAACCCATGGGCATGGGTAGATTTAACCTCTGATAAATGGTCAGGTAATAATCCACCTCGTCCAGCAATTGAGCTATAGGAACACCTAGAAACAGTTGAGTCAATAGTTTCAATACAACAGGCCCCAGGCCCACATGATATTGGCCATTCTTGATACTGGCCTCAAACGCTTCATCCAGTTTAGGCAGTGAAGTGGCATAGGAATAGGACCAAATATGAATATAGGCGGCATCCACTAAATAGATGTGTCCCTTAAAGGGGTGGTTTTCAGCCAGTCTCATGGCCAGTCGAATGGAACGTTCAGCCAACTGTATGTTGTCCAAACCTTTGATACAAATCATAGCGAAATTGCTGTAGAGCACAGGAGAGTCTGCCAGCAGTTCTCCCTTTGCCCGCTTGATCAGCAACTGTAAAGTTAAATAGACATACCGATTGGGGTCACGCATATATAACAGATCACTCAGCTCTTCATACAGCCGAATCACGATTTCATCTTTTTTAGGAACCCGGTTTGGAGGCTGCGCCATTTTAAAGAAGAAATGCTTGGACATCATTCTGCGGACCCGTGCCAGGATCAGGACCAACTGCCGCGTGGAGACCTGTTCTGGAAGGAAGATCCCCAACTCTTGCAGGGCACCCATCCCCAATTGAATCGCATCCTCGTTTGATGATGAGCAACATATCATCGACGCTCTCAGTCATGGGGCAGACGGGTTT
>CALFAC010000092.1 GCA_937927935.1 uncultured Bacillaceae bacterium | reverse complement strand
AATAAAAATAATTGACTGTACAGGTTTAAATCTCAATTTTTAAAATTTGGAGAGGTGGCTGAAAATGGAATTAACCATGCACCATTATCCGGTTCGATCCCTTTCTTGGGGGGCTTCCACCCAATACAAAGACGGTCATTTGAGTGTTAACAAGGAAGAGTTGCTTCATATGCTTACCAAAAAGGGGCTACTAACTGACGTTGAGATAGAAGATATACAGTTGATCCAACCTCATACTTCCGTCCGAGTGGTTAATATATTTGATGTTTTTGCTGCCCGGTGTCGATTGGGGCAAGGGACCGTCAATTACCCTGGAGTTCTCGGCCCCTTACAAATAGTGGGAAACGGACAGACGGCCACATTGGATCATTTTGCTATTTTAGCCGTTTCAAGGCGAATCAATCGCTACAACAAAATATTGGACATGTCTGGTCCGGGTAGCGAAGTGACGCCCTATGCCTCCTTTTACCACATCGCCTTGCTGATTAAACCGAAGTGCGCTCAATTGGAGGAGACCAAGTATCATACTTTAATGAAGAAAATTGGCCTACATACCGGCTGCTATTTAGCCCAGGTTGCGGCCACCACACCCCCTGACCGAACCACCTACTACAGCCTTGAAGAACCTGTGGATCAAACCAAGCCACCCATGCACCATCAACGACCCAGAGTGGCTTATGTTTGTATGCTATCGTCTCATCAACGATCGGCTCTTGGGGAGCCGGTACTTTATGGCGATGATGTGAGTGGACTTTTACCTACCGTCATTCATCCCAATGAATTTCTGGATGGGGCTGTGATTGCTCCCGGTTATAATCTTGGCATTGATACCTACAGCTTTCAAAATAATCCTGTCATCCTCAATTTGTATCGCCGTCATAATGGCGATGTTGACTTTGCGGGTGTTGTGGTGTGTGTCGCTCATATTACTCGGGACAGGCGGGAGCGGACGGTGCAGATGGCTGCAAATCTTGTAAAAAATATTTTAAAAGCGGATGCGGCCGTTTTAACCAAAGTAGGGGGCGGAATACCGGAATCAGATCTATTGGCCATCGTGAAAGTTCTGGAGGAAAATCAGGTGGCCACCACGCCCATCATATGGGCCCACTGGGGGGATGGCACCCTTGAAGATTCCCTTTCAGTCACATCCCCTCTTGCCAATGCGGTGGTCTCGGTGGGCATTAATGAAGAGTGGTTAAGCCTGTCGGCTCAAAAGCAGGTGATTGGGGGCGGAGTACCTGTTCCCTACATCGCTCAGTCGGAGGATGATCACGTCCTGTCTGCAGCCCTTCAGGTGCACTATCGGGATGTGTGTGGTGCCATCAATCAGCTGGGCAGTTCCAAAGTGAGTCTGGTGGAATACTGACCATTGTATGCAGGGGTGATGGGGCATGAATAT
>CALFAC010000091.1 GCA_937927935.1 uncultured Bacillaceae bacterium | reverse complement strand
AGGAGACTGTAAAACACAGTCTCCTTCCTTTTAGGCGTGGCTGACCAATGAGACCTGATGAACGTTAACGGACATATCTAACCAGACCTCAGCGATCCGCTTAAACTTCGTTTTATCCCCGCTGGTGATAAACAGATGCTTAGGCCGCTCAAACTTTTGGGATAACATTTTTTTGTGGAACAGAATGGTGCTCACTTCCCGCGCAGTCTCATCGGCCGAACTGATCAGCTTCACGTTTTCTCCCATAACTTCCTGAATCAGCGGAGCTAAAATGGGGTAATGGGTGCAGCCTAAAATAAGCGTATCCAAATCTTCATTCAGTAACGGTTCCAAACTGGAGCGTACAATCTGGTAAGCTTTAGGGGTATGATACTCTCCTTCTTCTACTAATGGCACCAAGTCGGGGCAAGCTAAACTTTTGATATAAAGATGAGGATGAATCAGGCGTAGTGCCTCTTCATATAAACCACTGGCAATGGTTCCTTCGGTGCCGATCACCCCAATTCGCCCCAACAGGGTGGCTTTAATCGCCGCCCTCACCCCGGGATGAATGACGCCCACCACCGGTGTTTGCGCAGAGTGATGCAGCTCTTCCAAAATGACCGCTGTGGCCGTATTACAAGCGATCACGATTAGCTTGGGATCAAATTGGGATAAATAGTCTAACATCTGCAGGGAAAACAAGCGCACTTCTTCCCGAGGCCGGGGGCCGTAAGGGCAACGGGCGGTATCGCCAAAATAGACAATCTCTTCCCGGGGCAGCTGACGTATAATTTCTCGGACCACCGTTAATCCACCGACGCCCGAATCAATCACGGCAATAGGTTTATTCACAACCAATCGCTTCCTTTTTTCTAGGTGTCCACAATCCCTTTACTACGACTGCATTACCTCTCACTTTGTTCCCTTTTCATGGCGGCATTAAGCAGTTTTATAGCATTTAAAAGGTACTCCACCTGTTCCAGAGACAGGTGGCTCAATTTAGAAGCAATATCCATACGGCGGCTGTGAATCACATTCCGGATTAAGGCTCTCCCTTTATCCAAAAGATGGATGCGTACTACACGCCGATCATTCTTGTCCCGCACGCGTTCCACTAAGCCGCTCGATTCCATACGATCCACCAAATCGGTGGTGGTGCTAAAGGCTAAGTGCATCTTGCCAGACAACTCGCCAATGGTCATATCCCCTTCATCCTTAAGCCACTGCAACGCTTCAAACTGGGGCGGAGTGATGGGATAATTGGTTAATATTTTCCTTCCTGCTTGTCTGGTCATTAACTCGACATGACGTAGCTGCCGTTCCAGTTCTGCCAGTTGTTCTTCCGTCAATGCACTTGGTCTGGTACCCATAATGACCTCCTCCGCCACCTGCAGTAAACATATTGACCCCGTTGCCACCACCCGGCTCTATTAAAGGCCCCTTAAACTAGCATACGTGATTATATCTTGGCCAGTGCCTGGTCCAGGTCAGCAATAATATCATCCACCGTTTCCAATCCAACTGAAAGTCGGACCAGTTCTGGGGAGACACCGGTCTTGCGCTGCTCTTCCTCGCTTAACTGCTGATGCGTGGTGCTGGCTGGGTGAATAATGAGAGATTTGGCATCTCCAACATTGGCCAGGTGGGAAAAGAGCTCCACATGATTGATCAAGGCTTCGCCAGCTTTAGCCCCGCCTTTAACGCCGAAGGTTAAAATCGCTCCCTGTCCTTTGGGCAAATATTTTTGCGCCAAGTCATAGTACGGACTCTCTTTCAATCCAGGATAATTGACCCATTCCACTTTGGGATGGTTTTGCAGAAACTCGGCCACTTTCAGGGCATTTTCACTGTGGCGAGCCATGCGCAAGCTTAATGTTTCCAAGCCTTGAATGAAGAGAAAAGCGTTAAATGGAGAAATAGCCGCTCCAATATCCCGCAGCAGTTGAACCCTTGCTTTGAGAATATAGGCCATCGCTCCAAAATCTCTTGTATACACGATACCATGATAACTCTCATCTGGCTCCGTAAATCCGGGAAACTTGCCATTGGTCCAGTCAAATTTACCCCCGTCTACGATCACACCACCGATTGAAGTACCATGGCCCCCGATAAATTTAGTGGCGGAGTGGACTACAATATCCGCCCCATGTTTGAGGGGTTGGCACAAGTACGGAGTAGCAAAAGTGTTATCCACAATCAGAGGGATCCCCGCTTCATGGGCGATGTTAGCAATCACTTCCAAATCAGCCACATCCATTTTGGGATTGCCAATGATTTCGACGAAAATGGCCTTGGTCTTATCGGTAATCGCCGCTTTAAACTGTTCAGGATCATTATTATCCACAAAGCGAACGTTAATCCCGATTTTGGGCAGGGTGATGGCAAACAAATTATAGGTACCTCCGTACAACGAGGAGGAGGAAACAATTTCATCCCCTGCACCAGCAATATTGAGGATGGCATATGTAATGGCGGCTTGTCCGGAAGAGACCGCTAATGCGCCGACCCCGCCTTCCAGTTGAGCGATGGTTTGCTCAAACACATCTTGGGTGGGATTCATAATCCTGGTATAAATGTTACCAAATTCTTTTAATCCAAAGAGATTGGCAGCATGCTCCGTACTTTTAAACTGATACGAAGTGGTTTGATAGATGGGAACAGCCCTAGCTCCTGTTGTTGGATCAGGCTGCCGTCCTGCATGTAAGCTGATGGTTTCAAAACCGTATTGACGTTCGGCCATTATACCCACTCCTTTTTTAACATAGAACCGCTTTTCCACAATTATAAGGTAAAGCGTTCACCCTGTCATCTTAAAATGTTGTCATAGGTTTAGCCTTACCCAAACAAAAAAACTGCCTCCTGGGCAGTGAGCTTGGTGTATTTATGGAACATCATTATAGCGATTGACGCCCATATTTTCTGTGATCAATTTGCTACACAATTGTAATTCACGGACAATTTCTTTTGTTTGGTATTCAGGGAAAGGGGTTTCCCGCGTTAAACTGATGGCTGCAATCACGGTCCCAGAATCATTGTAAATGGGTACCGCAATGGAATATACATTTTCTACAAACTCTTCAGCAGATGTTGCGTAACCCTTCGTCCTGATTTTTTTAAGTTCTTTTAATAATGTAGCGGGACAGGTAATGGTCTTGTGCGTATATTTTTCTAAATTGGTGGAAATGACTCTCTGAATCTCCTCATCTTCTTGAAAAGCAAGGAGAAGTTTTCCGGCGGCATTGGTGTGAGATCGGATTCTTCTGCCAATTTTAAGCCAAGTTTTTTTCTTCTGACCTAACCGAAGTAGATAAATAATATCGCCTTGATCATAGGTGGCTAAATGAATATCACCAGCCAGTTTAGATTTCACTTTCTCGATCATGGGAATGGCCACTTGACTAATTTCCATTTCATTAAAAATGACCGACCCAATCTCAAACATTTTTAAACCGAGCTGGTATTTGTTTGTTTTCGCGTTTTTGTAGACCACCTTCTCCTCCTCCAAGGTTTTAACAATCCGGTAAACGGCACTTTTGGTTAAACCCAGCCGCCGGCTCAGCTCTGTAATTCCCAGTTCCGGTTCTCCCTTGGAGAATTCCTGCAACAACCGGATGGTGTTTCTCACTGTGGATAAAGTGACCTGCTTGTTCCCCATGCTTGGCCCCCCATCAGTCTATTTTGATTTTAACACAAGTTGTCATAAACCGGTTAATTCAAACATATCTTGTACCATCATTGGGACTAAGGTGTAAGGAGCGGATGGAGCATGAGCAATATGCTGGTATTAAATGGGAGGCGAATCTTGAGAGGACTATTCATCATCATCGTGGTTGCTATCGTTCTTTACCTGGCTTGGTCTTATTTCACGGCGGATCAACCCACTCTAGGCTCAGCCGAGGAGGTGAAAAGTTTTGACATGATGGTTGTCGAATACGAAGGTAAACATCCTGAAACGGGCGAAGAGATTGAGGTGTACCGCTTTCATCCGGGGTTTTTGGTGGTTAATCAAGGGGATCGGGTGCGTTTAAACATTACTGGGCTCCACGGTGATCAACATCCCTTTGTGATTGAAGGCCTCTCTGTACGGGGCGAAGTGGTAAAGGGGAAAGTCTCCACAGTAGAATTTGAAGCAACGAAAAAAGGAACCTACAGAATTGTTTGTCTCACGCATGCCGATCATCACAGCGGAGGGCCGATGGTGGCCTATCTCATGGTGCAGTAAGGAAGTATATCTTTTACTCCACTTTTTCTTAAGCCAACCTGGTACAAACCGGGTGGCCATTTTTTATTATATTAAATATTAAAATATTAAAACAGAAAAAGTTAGTATCACGGTCAGTGTAAAAAAAAAATCTGTAGACCTTATCCATGTTGAACATGGGTCTACAGATTTAATGCGCTGTTAATTTAAAAAGAGTTTTTGCATCGACTCAATCAATTTCAGGTTTTGCTGCTGAGGTATTCTGATAGTCATGCATAAATACGGTTTTAATTTATTCCACCTGTTCTCCCAATGCTCGCCGAGCCCACAGTTTCGGCTCCTTTATATTAAACAGTTTCAATGCGTTTTCGCCCAAAATTTTCCGTTTGGCCTTTTCACTTAAAAAAGGCAAATCATAGATGGTGCTTGGCGTATCAAAATCCTGGTGGGGATAATCAGAAGCATATAGCAACTGATTTTCCGCGTCAAAAATGTCAAATACCATCTTCATCTCTTCCATATTTTCATAGTTTTCCAAGGGTTGAGTGGTAAAATAGAAGTTTTTAATATATTCACTCGGTTTCTTTTTTAACAAGGGAGCCTCAGAGGGACGCAGTGAATAATCCAGATCAAGCCGACGCATGATAAACGGAATCCAGGCGACTCCCGCTTCAATCATAATAATCTTTAAATCTGGAAAACGCTCTGGAATGCCATTGATGACCAGATTGGTCAATTGGACCATGTTGTAAAAAGGAAAACCTAAGGCATGTGAGGCTAAAAAGGTGTTTAACTGACGAAAGGGGAGCTCCTGCCAGTGGGCAGCGGTATGAAAGCCCAGGGGCAATCCTTTTTCTTCTAATAATTTATACAAGGGCATATAGGCGTTATGATGCACAGGATTATAGCGTACGCTCGTCACCAAACAGCCCACCACACCAGGCTTGTCCCCATATTCTTTGACCAAACGGACACAGGCTTCCGGGTTGGAAAAGGGCAGATATAGCATCGTTTTTAAAGAAGGGTCAGCGGGCAATACTCGCTCTGTCATCCAACCGGCATAGCCAAAGGCAATCGCCACTTCCATATCACTATCGGGATGAAGCCCAAAGTTTAACAGGTCAGTGGGAAAGACGACCGCATAATCTATGGCTAAGGGCCCCAAGCTTTTCACCAGCGGATAAGCTGTTTTGGGCATGGTCTCCTCTTTGGGCATTGGCATGGTTCGGTAATATTCTCTCACTTTGGTTCGACCGGCAATGGTACGATCTCCCAGGTCTGTAGGAAATGTGGTCAGATTAGCCCCCATAGAGGCATATTTAAACCGCTGTTTCCATGGCTCCTCTACAAAATCGGCTAGCTCCTCCAAAGGGGTCATAATGTAATGGCAATCGGCATCCACAATGGGAAAATCATACAACCCTTTCTTTATCCCTTGTTCTTTAGCATGATCCAGAAAGTTTTGGCCGATGGTCAACTGTGTCAAGTCAGTTCCCCCCTATTTTTTATCATCCAATGCTTCTCCACATCTGAACTTCAAACAATTCAATCTCTTTTAATTGCAAAAGCTGATCAATAAAAATAACCGCATCCGTTTGGGTTAATGTGGTTTGCTCAGGCAAGGGCCGAGGCATTCCATGCTCATGAATGTAGCGCTGATCCATATTCCGGACGCGATGGGCGTAAATTTGAAGCAGTCGCTCAAGCAAGCGTTGCAAATCATTAAGGTCGATCTCATCCCAATTTTCTGAAGGTTGATCCCCCAGTAAACTTAGGAGCAGCTCGGCTTTTTCTTTAATCTCTTTAGTTCGTTCTGTTTTTTTCATGATCGATCACCTCTTGGCTTCCTCTAGCTGATCTAACTGGACATACACATCATCATCTTTAATCGTGACAGGGAAGCGGTTTAACTTAAGTTTACTATCAAAGACACATTCTCCACTTTCTAAGTCAAATTCATAACCATGCCAGGGACACACTAAATGAAAAACATCGTCTGAAACATACTCTCTAACTACTCGCTTATCCTCATCCAACTCCAGCTCAACTCTACCAAAGACCCCCCCCAAACAGACGGGCCCGCCGTAGTGGGGACACATATTTTCATAGGCATAAATTTTATCCTTCACGCGAATAACGCCCACTTCTTTACCTTCAAGCCGAATAGTATAGGGCTTTTTCTCCGTTAAATCAGATAGACGACATACTTTATGCAAGATGAACAACCTCCTTTTCGTAATCGGGCTCCCCTAATGAAAATCTCTAAACAAGCCTTTGTGGCCCTTTAAACACCCCCAATATTTTTCTATACTTACAAGTTTACGCCCAATTACATCTATTCCAATTTTTTATTTCGCTATTCGATACAAGAGCAAAAAATTATCCGTTTAATTGGGCATTAATTGTTGCTGAATCGCTTCAACGTCATCGTTCCATAAACCTTTATCTTTAAAAAATTGAACAGCCCCCGGATGATAGGGCATACTTGGCTCGGGATTAAACATCTGCTCAGGCGTAAAGCCGGACAGCCAGGGATGAATGGGATGCAGCTCTTCATAATGAGCCCACAATGTTTCCAGCACTTCATAGACCACTTCATCCGGAACATGGGCACCAACCACAATTTGGTTTGGATAAGCTAGACCAACCGTTTCCTTGGAAACAAATCCTTCCGGTTGATGGTTAATCAGCATCGACCCCGGAACACGCTGAGTAATTTGATCAATAATCTCTTGGGGGACCTGATCAATCTCGTCGGGGCCATAATCGTCCAGAAAACCGACTTCCTTCAATCCGATGGCGTTGTGAACCTCCTGCATGATCGGTGTGGATGGAGCCAAAGCGAACGCAGCGTCCACTTGATTGTCCCTGAGCGCCTCAATGCCCGACGTGGTTGACGGAACAGGAACTTGGTGCACATCGTCCCATGTTAAGCCATTTACGGTTAAAGCCGCATCCAAAATGAGCCGTGAAATGGTAGAACCGGGAAAGTCAGATGTTAACCTCTTCCCTGCCAGATCACGTATCTTTTCAATATCTGAATCCTGACGCACCACAGCCCCCACAACTTGAACATAATTTCCCCTCACAAGAAGACGTAAATTAGGCGCAGGTTCAAACCCATGTTCCCCATTAAAGGCCCAGGTAGACTCAGGCCCGCTGGCCGTTCCAAAATCAACTTCTCCACTGTTCACCAAAGGGGGCCAAGCAGCAGGACCGGCATAGGGACTAACGGATAGTCTGATGTTTGAGTTCTGACTGACAACACTGGCAAAGCCATTGGCAACGCTATTGTACGAAGAACCGACAGGGCTTGTCCCAACGGTATAGGTTCGGTCAAGCGAATTGGATTCTTCAGAAGGTGAACTGGTCTCAGGTCCTGTCCCCTTATTCGCATCAGATGGGCACCAACTTCTTGGTCAGAGACTGAACAGGCCACCGCTAGCAAACAGACCATCACGATCATCATGAGTTGAAAACACACTTTTACAGTACGGTTCAACCTGGAAACCTCCTTTACAAGCGTTGTTTTAAAATTTAATTTTTTAGGGTATACATCATATTAGAAATTTTGCGATTAATCTCATACACTTAAGGGGTGGTTTTATTCCCAGCTGAATTAATGGAGCGGAAATCCCCTGAGCTTGGTTCAGGGGACCCTCAAATAGCCAATATTTTTAAGTGTTTGCATCACCTTTTGACGAGCCCTTTCAAACTGAGCTTCTTCTTCCTGATTCATCTCCAACGGTACAAACTGTTTGATGCCTTCCCGTCCCACCCGGACGAGTCGGCCGAGAGATATCCCCTCTTCATCAATGACAGAGCAAGGCAAAACCTCCCCGGTATCATGACAAATGGCTTCCACGATGTCGGCGATACTGATGGCACTAAGCCATGCCGCCGTCCGGCCGGAATGAAGGGATTGGTAGGCTTTAAACCAGCCATGAACGGTGGATAATACTTTTTCTTTTTGCTCAATGGTTAGGTTAATCTTTTTTCCATTAACATAGATTTGACTACAGATCGGGCACTATTCCTCCCCATGTTCTCCCAAGACATATGCTTCAATGGCGTTAATCTCTTCAGCCAGCACATGTGCTAACGCCCATCTAAATCGATAGGTGTCGTTTAGAGACAGCCCCAGGATCCGCTGACGATGGATCCCTGTTAATTGCTGCAAAACGGTATTGAGCACGTCCAGGGGATTGGTCACATTGATGATGATGGGATTATGGGTATATTGTTTTAAATTGTGACACACATCAGTTAGGATCGTGAGATTATCTTTTAAGCGTTCCATTCGTGATGCCACTGGTTTATCTAAATCTGCTTTTCCCACAGTGATAATAACCAGGTCGCTTCCAGTCAGTGCTTCCCAATCGCCACTGGTAATCCTCGTTTTAGAAACGAGGGGGATCGCTTGTTCCATATCCAGCTGATGCGCTTTGGCCAGCTTTTGACGAACATCAATCAAGCAAATTTCATCAACCATACTTCTACGACCAATTTCATAAGCGGCCGTTGAGCCAATTAACCCTGCTCCTCCGATAATGGCAATCTTCATTGAGCCACCCCTTAATTTTTTTAAGTTGACACATCCAGTATGCGGATAGTAATTCGATTTCAATTCTAAATTCTCCTGCACTTTTTTTGAGGCGGCTAGAAAAAAAGCCACTTGAGCTATTTCACATGGCCCAAGCGGGTTAATAGATCTTCTATTCTTTCCGCCCTCTGGGCAAATTCTTGTTGCAGTTCTTTTCCACCCATAATTAATAAATCGGCTCCAGCCTGCTCCATTTCGGCTTGGAAATCGTCTCTGTTCATAATTTCTAGAAATCCGTTGGTTAATGTTTCAACAATGTCCGGAGGTGTCCCTTCAACGGCCGCCACCCCGCGATCAGTACTCATCACCACATCATATCCCAATTCTTTAAACGTGGGTACATCAGGCAGATATTTGTGTCGCTCCTCGGCCGCCACGGCTAATATTCGCACCTGATCTCCCAAACGGTACATATCGGACAAGTTTCCGGCTTGCACGTCAATGGTTCCGCCCAGCAAAGCCGCCTGAGCATCAGCCGCTCCATCAAAGGGGATATTTTGAAACTTAATCCCGGCCTCATCTTCCAGCATTAAAATCGCCAGATGCTGGCCCACATATAATCCTGCATTCCCAATCGTAATCTGTTCAGGATTGGCCCGCACATCTTCAATCAGATCTTCCAATGTTTGGTAAGGACTATCAGACAGCACCCCAAACACGACCGGATCATAGCCCCAATTGGCTAATGGGATAAACGTCTCTGGTGTGTATTCCGTGTTTTCTACCAATGGTTTTGACAAAACATGGGGCAAATTATAGACCGCCAAGGTATAGCCATCCGGTTTTACTTTGGAGAAATGGTTCCATCCCACTGAACCTCCAGCCCCTTCCATATTGACAATCACCAGGGGCTGCCCCAATGCTTCAACAGCATATTGGGCCAAAATGCGTGCCTGGGTATCGGTTGCTGCCCCAGCAGAATAGGATACAATCAATTGAATGGGCTGAGAGGGAAACTCATCTTTTTGAGAACCCTCCCCTGTATTGGGGGACTGGACAGCCTCATCTGATCCAGAACACGCCGTCAAACCGATTAAAACGAGTACAATCACAACTATTGACCAGCCCTGTTTTCCTTTCAATTGGGCCTCCTCCTTTCAAAAAGTAACTACACATGGATTAAGAAATGATCCCCCCAGGAAAAGGGACTTTTAAAATCATGGCGAACCCGATGTACAACAGCAGCATAAACACGACGGATACAAGCGAAATAACACCAATACGTTTGGACGATAGAGGCATTTCCAAAAACTGAATCAGCCGGACAGGTAAATAGATGAGAAAAATAGCACCTGCTAAATAATAACCTAGAACAAACTGTCCCACGACAATAAATAGAACGGTGACCAGGACAACTTCTAAAAGCAGCTTCCAGGGCAGTTTGGGCATTGGGGTAATGGGGTACTTACGGGCTAAAAACCATTGAATGACCGCTAACACCATCATGATGAACAGGACATACTTGGGTAAAAGACCGGCCTCTTGCTCAAGCCGGGAAGCGTAAACTGTATAGGTAAGCAATCCAAACAGGAAGAAAAACAGGGCTAGCAGGCTTTCTCTCGATCCCAAATATTCTCGCCATGAGATGATAGCTCTCTCCGACTGGTGTTGATCTTTCTCTTCTTTCCTGCTTCGGCGTACTTCCATCACAATGGTGGCAGCGACCGATAAAATGATGAGAGCAATCATCACCCACGAAATGGTGGAATTAAAAAAGTATCCTAGGGCTGAACCTTCAGCCTCTCCCAGCAAAATGCCACGCAACAACCCTCTTTCCAAATATGGACACAGAATAATTCCCAGAACAATGGTCGCCGGATGAATGCCCACCTTTAAAGCTAAATAGCCAATGAGTCCACAGATCACCATCACATAAACATCGAAAGAAAAGTTGCGTATGGCAAACGTGCCGAACACACATAAGACCAAAATAATGGGAGCCAAATAGTATTGGGGGGTTTTCAACACTTTAGAAAAGAGCGGGATTCCCAATGCCCCGCAAATCAGCATTACAATCTGAGCCGCCAGTAAAGCTACCATAAACGTGTAGGTGACCTCCGCATTGACGGTAAACAGATCGGGAC
>CALFAC010000090.1 GCA_937927935.1 uncultured Bacillaceae bacterium | reverse complement strand
CATGCGTCCCAAAAGGGTGGTCTATGTCTCCTGCAACCCGGCCACATTAGCCCGGGATCTCAACATCCTGACCGAAGGGGGTTACCAACTAAAAGAGGTGCAGCCGGTGGACATGTTTCCTCAAACGGTGCATGTGGAATCAGTGGCTAAAATGGTTTTAAAAGAAGAAGCATAACCAACATAACCAATACTAATGGTGCTTTTGTAACTATACGCCGTTTAGTGGGCGATGGATGATGGTGGGAGGTGACGGGATCCGGATGATTGATTCTCATATTCATTTGGACTTCTACGAACAGGCGGACATCGATTGCATGATGCGGGAATTGCCCCACTGTGGCGTTGATCGGGTGGTGGCGGTATCCGTCGATCTCGCATCTTGCCGCAACGTGCAGCGGTTATACCACCGCTATCCCGAGCAGATTGTTCCGGCCTATGGCCAGCATCCGGAGCGCACCCTTCCCCCAGAACAGGAACTGGATGAACTGTTTGACTTCATTCGGCACCATCAGGAGCAAATGGCGGCGGTGGGCGAAGTGGGCTTACCTTATTACTCTCGCAAGGAAGCGGAACAAAAGGGAGAGCGGTTCGCTTTGGAACCGTATATTGAACTTCTGGAAGCGTTTATCAAACTGGCCAAAGAGCTGGACAAGCCCATCGTTTTGCATGCCGTATACGAAGATGCCGACTTTGCTTGCGATTTGTTGGAAAAACATAGTGTCAGCCGAGCCCATTTCCACTGGTTTAAAGGCAGTGCAAAAACGGTGAAGCGCCTGATGGATAATGGCTACTTCATCTCATTTACACCGGATATTATCTATAAAGAGGAAATTCGAGCTCTGGCAAAAATGGTGCCCATTGAACAGACGATGGTGGAAACCGACGGCCCCTGGCCGTTTGAAGGCCCGTTTCGGGGACAGAAGACCCATCCCCAGATGATCCGTTCGGTCATTCAGGAACTTGCCTCACTCAAATCGCTATCGTTTGCGGAGACCGATACGATCGTTCTGGCCAACACGGAAAAGTTTTACGCGATCCGCTGATTAAACCGCCGCAGATTATACACAAAGAAAGCGGCATAATAGTAGGTTAATCTGGTTTACTATCAACTTGATATAAAAAACGCCCGATCTTATCATAAGATCGGGCGTTAATATACCTATGAAGAGAACGCCAGCAACTGTTCTCTCTGTTCAGCCCGTTTATCCAGCATAATCTGATCATCGGAAATACCGTTTTCACGCAGGGCGGCGATGTTCTGGATAAGAAATTGATCGCTGCCGACGATGTAGAATAAGCCGTCGGTATCCTGGGCCAGTTTCTCCACTTCCTCATAGTATGCCTTACGATTATCGACGAACTGGGCGGTAAAGTTTTTGTCGGGTTGCGATTGAAAAAGGTCTGGAAACAGGAACTGTTTTGACGATTCAATGTTTAAGGAATGCATGTGGGGAACCCCATCAGGACGATTGAAATAATTTAGCACGATGGATCGGAACGTGGCCAGGCCCACACCGGAGGACAAGAGGTACACTTTTTTTCCGATGCGCTTCAGCGGCATATTGGTGCGTGTTTTAAAGAGGGCCACTTCGTCGCCGATGTTAAGCTTTCTGAGAATCGATTTATATTCAGAGCACTTTTCCCTGATGCGGGTGGTGATGCCAATCAAACCCTCCTCCGGTACCGTGGAGATGGACATATGGCGCACCAGACTGCGGTTGGGCTTGTCACCGGCATTGAAGCCTGGCAAGGCTAAATGGGTATGGGCCCCTTCATCCCAGGTGAAATCCTGCGGCTTTTCAAGCAAAAAGGTTTTGATTTCGGCTGTCTCCTGCACAATCTCTTTAATCTTGAGCCAGTAAATTTGCACTGGATCGCCTCCATTATCGTTATTTAAGTGTTCGGAAGAGACATCTGTAAAACTGTAATATAAAGCCTTCTATTTACAAGGGCTTCGTCTTACTAATAGATCGCTATTGGACGACCGTGAGGCCCCCGGATAATATCAATCTTCGTTTCATAGATCTCCGATAATAGATCGGGCTTCATAATCTCCTCCACTGTGCCAAAGGCGACGATTTGTCCGTTTTTCATGGCGCAGATCCGATCGGAATACTTGGCGGCAAAGTTGATGTCATGCATCACCATCAGAATGGTTCTGCCCAACTCATTGGCGGCCATGCGCAGATGCTCCATCATCTGGACGGAACGGGCAATGTCCAGGTTGTTTAAAGGTTCGTCCAACAGCACATATTCTGTCTCCTGACATAAAATCATGGCCACATAAGCTCGCTGTCTTTGCCCCCCGGACAGCTCATCCAAATAGCGGTGCTCCAAATCCGTCAGTTCCAGAAAATCGATATACTTGGAGATAATCTTTTCATCTTCCTGGGTTAGCCGGCCTTGGGAATAGGGGAATCTTCCAAAACCCACCAGCTGCCTTACGGTCAGTCTGGTAATGAAATGATTCTCCTGGCGCAGGATGGTTAAAATTTTGGCCAGATCTTTAGATTTGGTGGTGGTCACATCCATATTGGCCACCGTGATCTGACCCTCATCCATGTTGAGCAGCCTTCCGATCATAAGGAGAGTGGTGGATTTTCCGGCGCCGTTGGGTCCGATTAACGACGTGATTCCGGCTTTGGGAATCTCGATATTTAACGGGCCAATTTTAACCTCTTCACCATATACTTTTCTAGCGTTTTTAATCTTGATCATAGCGACCTCTTCCTTAAGATGACAGTGAGAAAGATAAGTCCACCAAACAGTTCAATCACGACTGCCACCACAGTTTGGGCATTAAAGACGTGATACAGCAGAAAATAGGCCGTTGTTAGAATTGAGAAGCCGATGGCAAACGCCATGGGGAAAATATATTTATGATCATAGGTTGGTGTTGCCTGGTAGCTTAACAGGGCCACTAAAAAACCAAAAAAGGTAAGAGGGCCAATCAATGATGTGGAAATGGCCATTAATACGGCCACTAAAACAAGGGTATAGATGATGCCTGCCTGATATCTTAAACCAAATGTTGTGGCCACATCTCTTCCCAGGGACAAAATATTTAGCTTCCTGGAAAAGAGGAAAAGGAGCAGGACAGTGATCATCACCATCGGGATCACGATGGGAAAATACTCTGCGTCGGCATTGTTGACTGATCCGATCAGCCTGGACTGCAGGAGGTCAAACTCGGATGGCGCAAGCAGCCGTCTCATAAAGCCGGAGACTGAATTGAGCCCCGCTCCGATGATAATGCCCACCAGAAGCATCAGATGCAAGTTTCCATACTTTCCGGACAAGAGCCAGCCATATAAGATCAAGCTTAAAGTGACCATTAGTGTAACTTGTAAGAAAAAGGCTCCAGTGCCGCTAAAACTGGCCAGTGTACTCGCTCCGAAGAAGAAAAGGGTGCTCGTTTGGATGAAGGAATAAAGGGCTTCATAACCAAGAAGAGAAGGCGTAATGATCCGGTTGTTGGTCACAGACTGAAAGGCCACTGTTGAGAAGCTGTGACAGAGTGCGGCAATAAACATGGCCACAATGGCTTCCAGTCTTCGCTGCACCACGGGAATGAAGGAGGGTGAATCAACCGGAACGGGATTGTTATAAAGCAGTAAGCCCAGTGCAGCCAGAAGACCTAAACCGATGAATAAGGTTAATAAAAACCAATACCGTCTCTCATCTTTCTTGGAGCGGAAGGCACTGGTCCTATGCGTACGGGTCGGTTGCATATGAAGGCGGGCATCGAAAGCGCCTTTTGTTTTAAGCCGTGATTCTACCGTGTTCATCTGAGCCTCCTGCTTTTCCGTTGTCTGAGCAGAATCAGGATGAAGACAACTGCTCCGATGGTTCCCAGGATTAATGAGACAGGCACTTCAAAGGGCATGATGACGACTCGGGAGATAATATCGCACACGGTGATGGTTCCCATCCCCAATAAGCAGACCCAGGGCAGGTTACTCCTCAGATCATCTCCCCGTGTCATGGAAATGATGTTGGGAACAATTAGACCTAAGAAGGGGATGTTGCCGATCACTGCGGCCACAATACCGACGGCCACCGCGATCAGGGCATTGGCCATTAAAATCAGTCGGTTATAGTTCACCCCTAAGGTTGTCGCCACATCTTCACCCAATCCGGCTATCGTTAGCCGATTGGCATACATAAAAATGATGATTGTGACAATGATGATAATCCACAAATATTCATATCTGCCCACTTGTACAGGAGCAAAAGAACCGATAAACCAGGCCTCAACCACTTGAGCCATGTTGAAGAAAAGGGCCATAAATGTGGAAAAAGCTGAGATGACCGCGCCCAGCATTAAGCCAATGATGGGAACGATTAAGGACGTGCGCAGCCGGACTCTTCTTAAAAAGAGAAAGAAGATCATCGTTCCGATAAAGGAAAAGAGGATGGCCCCCGTCATGCGTAAAACGAGGGAAGGACCGGGAAAAAGCAAATAGACCGTCAACAGACCCAAGCCGGCCCACTCGGTTGTCCCGATGGTGGTGGGTTCCACCATTTTGTTCTGGGTGACGAGATGCATAATCAAGCCGGTCATGGACATGGCCGCCCCAGTCAGCATCAGGGCGATGGTTCTAGGCACCCGGGTGATAAAAAACATCTCCCAGCCATCTTCCTGGTTCCAGATATCATACACACCCGTAAACAGGGAGATGACACCCAAAATAATCACGACAAGCAGTGCCAGAATGAAGGGGAGGGTAAATATTTTATTCTGTTTATTTTTTTGTTTTGTGTTTTGTTTAGAAAACTGAGGTTGAGAATCACTCTCAACCTCTATCATAGCATGCTTTGACACAATGGTATACCCCTTTTATATTACTTCTGGAAAGCTTTAGCTATTTCTTCAAAAATCTCAATGAAGGTTTGAATGGATTCGTTGGTGTATGTGTCTTTAGGAGCATATATAATTTGTCCTTTCGATACGGCTGTTGTCTTTTGCAGAGCAGGGGAATTTTCAATCACATCCTGAGCGGGAGTATGTTCCTCCGTGCTGGAAATGGCAGCGTCGCGGTCCAGGACCATAATCCAGTCCGGATTGCTTTGAGCGATGGCTTCTACTGAAACCTCGTCGCCTTGGTGGTCAGTGGTGGTATTTTCAACTTCCAAGGCAGGAACCCAACCAAAGATGTCGTACAGTGGTCCCCAGACGCGTCCATGGTGGGGAGCAGAGAAGCCGATGTTGCCACCTGTCACAATGACGCTCATCACCGTATCGGTTCCATTGTAGGCCGCTTTGGCTTCTTCAAGGGCTTGATCAAAGCGGGCGATCAGCTCTTCGGCTTCTTCGTTTTTGTCAAAGATTTGTCCCAGCGTCAGGGTGATATCTTTGAATCCTTTAACCAAATTTTCACCGGCTGAACCGTCCTTAGTTTCAACATCAATATTCAGATCGATCACAGCAGCGTTGGGAACAAGCTTCTTAATATCTTCATAATAGCTGGCAAAACGCTGGCCTACAATTACAAGTTCTGGATCAACCGCAGCGATCACTTCCAGGTTAGGCTCTCTATGGTTACCAATATCTTGAACAGACTCATCATTTACATAGACAGAATCAGCAGGCATAACGGCTTTCGGTACGGCAGCCAGTTCAATGCCCCATTCTTCGAGTGTTTCAAAGGTTCTATTATCTAAGGCAACCACGTTTTTAGGATTGACGGGAACCGTGACCG
>CALFAC010000089.1 GCA_937927935.1 uncultured Bacillaceae bacterium | reverse complement strand
TAAGGGTTCATACTGTTTATGAACCGATTGAACATGATCAACCAGGGACACCATGCCGCACTCATACATTCGCTCGGAGAGACGACCTGAAAGCGATGCTGAAAGATATCAGTCAGGCCAAGGAACAGTCCGATCTTGTCTTTGTTTCCCTGCACTGGGGCATTCATTTTGTTCCCGCCGTGCTGGCCGATTACCAACAGGAGGTGGCTTATGCTGCCATTGAAGCAGGCGCAGATTTGATTTTAGGGCATCATGCCCATATTTTGAAAGGGGTTGAAGTGTATAAAGGAAAGGCTATCTTTTATAGTTTGGGAAATTATGCTATTGAACTTCCCCCCCATTTCAAGAGCGAGGTGACGAAAGACCGGAAATTTAAGGAAATTCAGGTATTAAACAAAGATTGGGATCCGGAAAAAGCCCCTTGGCCAAAGGATTCATATAAATCGGTCACGGTGAAATGTGTCATAAAAGAGAAAAAAATAGACCGGGTGTCAGTTTTGCCTACTTATATTGATATGGACAATCATCCGCAAATTGTTCAGCCACAGGATGAACGTTTTCATGAAATTTATGAATATCTCACGTTTATATCTCGGGAGCAAGGATTGACTGTTCGTATGGAGACAGAAGGTGATGAGATCGTCATTCTGGGGGAAGAGTGAATGTCTCTAGTGGTTGAAACAAAATACGGCCGAGTACGGGGGATGAAACAGGGAAATGTGTATGTCTGGAAAGGGATTCCCTATGCAAAAGCCCCTGTAGGCCCCCTTCGATTCAAGCCTCCCCAGCCTCCAGAACCGTGGAGAGGCATCAGGGAAGCCACACAATTTGGTCCAGCAGCACCTCAGCCGCTCCATATGTTACCTTCGCTAGTTTCTGATGAAATCGGAGTAAGTGAGGATTGCTTAACCCTCAATATTTGGTCTTCAGATCTCAGAGGACCATTAAAACCTGTTCTGGTTTGGATTCATGGAGGGGCTTATGTATCGGGAACATCGGCTTTGTCTCTTTATGACGGTGCATCATTTGCTGAAAAAGGGAACCTTGTCTTTGTTTCCTTTAATTATCGTTTAGGCCCGCTGGGTTATGTGTGGTTAGGGGAGTATGGAGAAGAATATCGGGCATCAGGAAATTGCGGCACACTTGATCAAATCGCTGCTTTACGCTGGATACGTGATAACATTGCTGCTTTTGGGGGTGATCCAGAGCAAGTCACCGTCTTTGGGCAGTCTTCAGGCGCGGGAAGTGTGAGTGTCCTTTTGTCCATAGACGAAGTCCGGACATTATTTCAACGTGCGATTCTGCAAAGCTGGAGCACGGCGTCTACAATAGATTGTCAGTCAGCAGAGAGGGTAACGAGGCAATTTTTGAAAATCTTGGGCATACAGAAAAATCCTATCGCTAACTTATTGAACATGCCTGCGGAGAAATTAGCAGATGCGGTTGTTAAGATGCCTTTTGTCAGTTTCAGGCCAGTGATCGATGGCCTTATTCTTGACCAACCGCCCCTGGAAGCCGTGGGGAAAGGAGTTGCCGATGGTAAATCTCTCATTGTGGGTTCCACTCGGGATGAGTATTGGTTGAAAGCCACGAAAGAGAGGGCCTTTCAAACAGGGGATGGATCGTTGATGGTTGAGTATGTCCGGGAAAAAACCATGCCATACTGGCCGGAGATAGCCTCATATTACTTAAATAATCAAGAAGCGGGAAGATCATTAGCTGAGCGTATGAAACGTTTGATGACATTTCATATGTATACATATTCTGTTGAGCAACTTATCACCCGTCTTGTCCAACGACCTGTCCGCCTGTGGACTTACCGATTTGATTGGAGATCACCAGTTTTACAGGGAGCGTTGGGGGCGTGTCATGGAATGGAACTGCCTTTTGTTTTTCATACGTTTGATTCCCCTTTGGGTCAAGCTCGTACTGGCTTTGCATCGGATCGGGCTGTTTTATCAGGAATAATGCACGGAGCATGGTCCGCCTTTGCATCCACAGGCAATCCGAACGGACCAATGGTACCAACGTGGCCCAATTGTAAAAATCCTGATCGAGCTTGCATGATTTTTGATCGACATTGCCAGGTTAAGCAAGATCCCCACCGGAAGGAAAGGGAAATATGGGATCAGGCCGTATGTAAAGCCGGAATTATCCATTCACCAATCTGATTAATTATGTAAACACAGAAAGGAGTAGTGAACCATTTGGCCCAGTATATTGCCCAAAGGTTAATTCAAACTGTCATTGTGTTATTAGTTTTAAGCATCCTGTGTTTCCTGCTCTTGCATTTCATACCAGGAGATCCCGTGTTAACCATATTAGGTGAGGAAGCGACGGAAGAAGAGATTGAAAAGTTAACGAAAGAGCTGGGACTTGACCGTCCTCTGCCTGTTCAATATTTATCGTGGCTCGGAGGTGTTATGCAGGGTGATTTAGGCAAATCCATTATTTACAGAGAAGATGTGGCCGATATGATTTGGCAACGTTTACCGCCCACTTTTCACATTGGAATCGTAGCTTTTATTATTAGTATTTTATTGGGCGTACCCTTGGGTGTCGTTGCCGCTGTTAGACGGGGCGGATGGGTGGATGGATTTATATCTACCTTTGCCAATCTATTTATGGCTATTCCTAATTTTTGGTTGGGTGTATTGGGCATTTATTTATTTGCCTTAAAATTGGGATGGTTGCCCGTTCAAGGTTATGTGCCCCTTTCTTCCGGATTTTGGGCAAGCACGAAGACAATTATTATGCCATCTCTGGTATTGGGATTATCGTCTATGGCCATTTTGGCGAGACAGGCTCGATCAGCTATGTTGGAAGTGATCATGCAAGATTACATACGCACAGCACGCTCAAAAGGATTAAGCAAGCGGGTCATCATCCGAAAACATGCTTTAAAAAATGCCATCATTCCCGTGGTCACCATGGCGGGAATCATGCTTCCCCATGTGGTGGGAGGATCGGTTATTGTGGAACAAGTTTTTAACATTAACGGATTGGGGCGTTTGATGTTACAATCAGTCCTTAATCAGGATGTGGTTGTGGTGCAAGGCTGTTTAATGTTTGTTGCAGTTACTGTGGCCCTATCCAATCTGTTGGTTGATATTTCCTATGGATATTTTGATCCCCGGATTCGCTATAAGTAAGCGGAGGAGTGAGTGTCGTGAAAGTAGAAACGGTACACAAAGCTGAAGTGATTAAGAAACAGCCCCAAAGGCGGGTATGGCACCAGTTTACTAGAGTGCTTTGGGGACGGAAATTGGTTTTTCTGTCTAGCATTCTTTTACTCATTATGGTGTTTGTGGCTATATTTGCTGAACAAGTG
>CALFAC010000088.1 GCA_937927935.1 uncultured Bacillaceae bacterium | reverse complement strand
AGGTTTAACGCATGCAGCTGATCAGCTTGTCCGAACTTATTCCGGGGGTATGAAACGCCGTTTGGATATTGCCATGGGATTGGTTCACCAGCCTGAAATTTTATTCTTAGATGAACCAACCACCGGCCTTGACCCGGAATCCCGCTCCCTGCTCTGGCGTTACCTGGATCAGTTGCGTCGGGAGCAACAGCTCACCATTTTATTAACCACCCACTATTTAGAAGAAGCAGACCAAATGTGTGATCGTTTGGCCATTGTGGATCAAGGGCGGGTTGTGATTGAAGGATCTCCCGACGAGTTAAAAGCCACCATTCAAGGGGATACAATCACCTTGGAAGTGGTGGGCCCTGTAACGGATGCAATGCAAGTGCTGAAGCAGATCAAGGGCGTATTAGATATGAAGGTGGTTGACCATTCCATTGCGGTACGGGTGACCAGTGGCAGCGGAGAAATGGTGCCCCTTTTGATTACATCTTTAGAAAAAAATGGAGTAAACATTCGGTCTGTTTCTTTAAGCCGTCCTTCACTGGACGATGTATATTTGTTTCACACCGGAAGGCGCTTTACCAGTGCGGAGCCAGCCGCTCAGACCGCTTTGCCTGAGGCTGGTCGACGGGGAGGGACAAAATAGCGATGAAAGATACCCTTTACTTATTTAAGCGTTATTTATTACATACCATTCGCATGCCCATCTGGATTGCGGTTAATATTATACAGCCCATCTTCTATTTAACCATTTTTAGTCAGCTGTTTAGCCGAGTGGCAGACCTTCCGGGATTTGCTGCAGATTCCTACCTTGATTTTTTGACGCCAGGCGTGGTCATCATGACCGCCATGTTCGGTTCCTTTTGGTCCGGCATGGGCCTGATCGATGATATGAATGAAGGGGTTATGGATCGATTGTTGGTCACCCCTGTTCACCGGTTTTCCATTATCGCCGCGCGGGTATTGCATGCCGCCGGCACCGTTGTGTTACAGGGGCTAATCATTATTGTCATCGCCTTAATATTGGGCACTCATTTTCCAGGGGGCGTATTAGGCGTATTGGGCATCCTTCTTTTTTCAGCTTTACTTGGCTGTAGTTTCTCTGCCCTGTCTAACGGGCTGGCTCTTATCACTCGCCGAGACGAAACATTAATTGCCATCATCAATTTCTTTGGACTTCCGTTAATGTTTTTATCGACTGCATTTATGGCTTCTGAATTAATGCCTGATTGGATCCGCTTATTGGCTCAGGGAAACCCGGTCAACTGGGCGGTCCATGGATCTCGGCTGGCCATGGCCGGAGACGCATGGCTCTCCGTTTTGCTCTATGCGGGTTTACTCCTTCTATTTGCCATTTTGACAAGTGTTTTAGCCACTCAGGCTTTCCGGTTCTATCGACGATCTATCTAATAGGTTGAGCTATAAGCGAATGCCTGACCAAATACTCATCTCTCTTTGCCATAACCCCCATATCTGGTATAATTAGGGTGAGATTGCGGATCATAAATTAAATAAGACTGGGATGTTGCCCCATCCCAGTCATAACAGCCGCACCGCAAAGCGAGCGGTTGACCAAGCAGAAAGTAATCCACTATCAGCTTGGCCGAGCAGGGTGGATTACTTTCTTGTTGTTTTGATGATTTGGACAACGAGTTGCAACAACGCTACCAAAAAAAGACCACCTGTCAACAGCAACGTTAACAATCCTAGCATGTCCAGCAGCCTCACCCCCTTTCACAGGGGATCAACCGCCCACCCTGCTTATACGACTGCAATTTTATTATACTTTTTCCTGGACAAATTTACCATAGGGTTTAAGAACCTATGTTCGTCATTTCAAAATATAGGACTTCCATCTTAACTGATCGGCATAAAAAATTGTGCGTAAAAAGATAGTTAAAATGGAGATCACAATGGAGAGCATGCCTGGAAAAATAATTGTCTAAGTTTGAGTCAGCTCATCATCGCTAATGATCTCATAGTAAATGTTGTTCATTATTTTAGTTGTCCCCCTCATTTGTTCGGTTGTCACATCATCACCAGTGATTGAAGATAAATCCATGGCCATAAGAATAAAACGTTTCCAGGAATATTTTAATGTATTGGACCACCTTTTTTG
>CALFAC010000087.1 GCA_937927935.1 uncultured Bacillaceae bacterium | reverse complement strand
TTAGTAGCGGGTCAATTATTAACCCCCTTCGTTGGCATTATGGCCAAGGAAGGGGATTAGCTTTTTTATAACAGGAGGTAGGCGAGGGGAGCAGCGATAACGATGCTCATCACGGTTCTGATAAACCAGATGGCAATCAGTTTAGGCACAGAAACCGGGATGTCAGATGCCAATATACAGGGAATGCTGGTTGAAAAGAAGAGAATGCCAGAAACACTGACGGTGGCCACGATAAACTTGGTCACCAATCCGGCCTCAACCACAATTAACGAAGGCAATAAGATTTCGGTGATCCCCAGGGAGATGGCTTTGGCAGCCAGTAAACTTTCGGGAACCTGTAACAGCCATGTCAAAGGATAAAAGAGATAGGCCAGATAATCAAAAATAGGGGTATATTCAGCCAAAATAAGTCCAATTAAACCGATGGATAAAATGGATGGCAAGATGCTGAGAATCATGATCATCGCTTCTTTAAACTGGTTCCATAAACCTTTGCCTAAGGGAAGAGCTTGAGCGGCAACTTCCAAACCGTTGCGCCACGCATGGGCAAAATATTGCCCCTTCACGTTTTCTTCAGGATCGCCTTCCCCTGTCGTATAAACGTTCTCCATATGACGAAAGGGCCAAATTCTAACCATGATAGCCGTTACGAAAAAGGTGGTCACCATCGCTGCCAGGAAAAAGAGAGGGAAAACATGCATGATATCAATGGTGCGGGCGATAATGATCAAAAAAGGAATTTCCACCGCTAAGAAACCGGTGGCAATAATGACCGCTTCCTTAGCTGTTAACTTACCTTCCTTATAATCTTGGTTCACCATCAAATAGACCACCACGATGCTGGCAAAACGGGGGGTTAAAGCGTGAACGACCGAACGGCCAGGGACTTTCCACAGGGGGCGCATAATTTTTTGGAAAAAAACGCCTATAAACTCCAGTAAACCGTAGCCGATCAAAAAAGTTAAAAACAGTCCGCTGATGGGAACGATCAACCCAATCGGGATGATCAAATCATAAAACAGAAAAGGACCCATGTGGGGCAGAAGCAACCATTCCGGTCCCACTTCAAAAAAGATACAAAGGCCGGCAATTAACCCTAATATTTTTAAAATAGAGAAAACAACTTCAAATCCCGTTTCATTCCACGTTTTGGTGATAAAGGGGTAGATAGCCCCGACTAACAGAACAAGAAGAGCATAAATAGGCACAATACTGGCAAAGGTATCAATCAACCAACTCACCATGATGTCTATGGGAATGGATCTCTCTCCATCCACCGTTAGGGGAGCAAAGAAAGCAAAGATGCCAATCAGGCTAAAAAGGATAAACTTGGTTATGGTTGTTGCGTAGACCGGTTTGGGGTGGATAGCCGTCTCTCTTTCTGTTGAGGTGACCGGGTCTGGCGAGTTCACGTCATTCCCCCCTTTGATTTGATCGATAAGATCGATAATTAATAGAAAAATACGTTTAAAGCACTATTTCATTTATTATGTGAAGCGGAAAGCACCTCCACTTTGATCGGTGTGCACTTATAATCGTTGCACTCTGTAATATCTTCGGCACAGCTGGAGACAGCCACCAAACAATCCATGTTGGCCTGTAATTCTATATAATCACCAGGCTTGGACAATGGTTTCTTAATGGAGAGCTTATAGTCTTCACCCACCACCGTATGCATAAAGATATTGAAGGGATCAGGCACATAGGCTTTGGATATGCCATGAGGTTCAAGAGCTTTGGCCAGGTTTTCCAGACAGCCGTTGCGCGGTCCCACCTTAAATATTTCTTCATACAGATAACTGTTACAGGGGGAGTAAAAGAGATCATGCATCCCTACCGTGTCGGCCACAATTTTAAACATGACGCGGTTATAGTTGGAAAAGAGCACATCGTTGGTGGAGATGCGGGCCTTTTGATTCACCCGGGTGTTGGCTTGTGAAAGAAATTCAGAATGATCATTCAAATTAAAACAGACGAAATCGGCCACTTGACAACCCTCTACGTCGGTGATGCGGATGATCTCTCCATGGCGAACGATAAAGGAAGCACCGGATTTAGGCGGTATGATGGTCGCAGTCAACCAGATCTCCTCCCGTGTATTCTGATTAATTCTTTTCAATTTCCTTAATCAGTTCTTCAGTGGTCATCACTCTGGCAAACACTCTGCCCATCATATTGACAGAGGCTTGGTGGGATTCTTCATCAAAGCCGCCACATGCATCAGAGACAAAGACGACTTTAAAATCTCTCATAAATGCGCTGCGGGCTGTGCTTTCACAGCAGACACTGGTCACCGTCCCGGTTATGATCACCGTATCAACAACGCCGGCACCTCTTATATTTCTGATCAGGGTCTCAAGATTGGTATTATAAAACGCATCATACCGATGTTTCTGAAGCACGATCTCATGGGGCAAAGGACGCAGCTCATCCACAACCTGTACCCCTTTTGAATTGGCCCTTAAACCTGACTCTTTTAGCCAGGGTTGATAGGCCACTTCCAAAGGAGAAACGTTAAACTGGT
>CALFAC010000086.1 GCA_937927935.1 uncultured Bacillaceae bacterium | reverse complement strand
CCGGTGTAATAGGACCAGACAAACAAGCGGCGAATGGCAAAGGGAAACAGGTCAGCCGTCAAGCCGATAAATCCCCCGATCATCCCCAGACAGAGAGCAAACGCTTGATTTTTCACCGCCAAGGATATCCACTGTTGAAGGGCAATAATCACCATCGTGGTTAATCCTACCCCAAGCAGGAACTGAGCCAGCAGCCCATAAGGCACCGGTTGCTCCAACCCTTTGATCAGGCCAAAAGCGATGATGGACAACACTTGCAAGACGCCGACCCAGACCATCACGAGGCAGGCACAGAGAAATTTGGCTGTGTAAAGTTGCTTGGGGTGTACGGATAGAGTGAGTAAAAGTTTCCAGGTATTTCCTTTATGTTCCATATCACAGATACGGGAAACGCAGATGGCGACGAGGATTGGCATAAATAAGCCATTCATGGAGGAGAGCATCAACATGAGCGCTTCCCAGCCATTTTGATCCGGGTGACGGTTCAGGGAGATCGTGGTGGAGATCATAGCCCACGAAATTTCGACCAGCAAAAATAAAGTGATGATGAGCCATAACCGCTTGCGACGCAACTTGTAAAATTCCAGGCTGAGCTGTTTCATTAAAAGTTCGCCACCCTTCCCGTCATTTCCAGGAAAATATTTTCCAAATTTTTCTTCTCTTCCTCAATGCGCAGAACACCGATGTTGGCCTCCACCAGTTTTCGATTAACCTGTTCCACCAGATCATCAGTCGGATTTTCCAAGAGCAAATCTTCACCATGCCTTATAATGGGGAAGCCCTGGGCTTGAAGCATTTTTTCGGCCAGCGCATTGTTGCGGGTCTTGATCCGTATTGTGGGGCGTCCCCTGTTTTTAAGGGCGTCCAGCTTGCCCTGATACAGCATTTGCCCTTCGTTAATAATCCCCACCGAGGTGGCGATCTGCTCAATTTCCGACAGGAGATGGCTGGAGAGGATCACCGTCATACCATAGCGCTCCGGTAAAGATTGGATCAGCTCCCTGATTTCCCCCATCCCGGAAGGGTCCAGACCGTTGGTGGGTTCATCCAAAATCAACAGCTTGGGAAAAGAAAGCAAGGCCATGGCGATCCCCAACCGCTGCTTCATGCCCAGGGAGTACTGCCCTACCTTTTTATCCTTGTGCTTCTCCAGTCGAACGATCTGGAGCACTTCCTGTATATTTCTGTCCGGTACGTCCCGCAGACGCTGGATAATGCGCAAGTTTTCAAGACCCGACAGGTGGCTGTAATATGATGGGGATTCGATCAGGGAGCCGGTTTGGTTTAGGATAAAGCGGCGATTGCTTGCCAACGCTTTTCCAAATACCCTCACTTTCCCATGGGTGGGTCGGGTCAATCCCAGGACCATTTTTAAAGTGGTGGTTTTTCCTGCCCCATTGGGGCCAAGGAAGCCAAAAATTTCTCCTTCTTCAACCCTTAAATTAACATCCTTCACCCGATACGTAGCACCGTACCGCTTGGAAAGGTCATGGGTGGTGACGATCGCATGCATTGCAGGCTCCTCCTTTGGATTCAACTTCTGTTCTAGGGCCAGTATATACTGGCAACCTTTCATCGACCTGAAGAAAACCTTACGCCAACCTTAAATCAGTGAAGCGTTCGGAAAATTGGGTTAAAGAGGAAAAGAGGTGGTGTATAATTGAAAGCAGGTGATGGAAGGTGGACGAGATTAAACATAAAAAACTGCTGATTGTGGATGATGAAGATGAACTGAGGCAGATGGTGGAAAAAATTTTACGCAAGGAAGGTTTTACGCGCATTTTTCAAGCTGCCACATGCGCCGAAGCGATACACATCTGTCAAACGGTAAAGCCGGATCTGACCATTCTGGACGTGATGCTGCCGGATGGCGACGGTTTTTCCCTGCTTTCCACCATACGGCAGACGTCTGACATGCCTGTCCTTTTTTTAACGGCACGCGGTGAGGATGAAGATCGCGTCTTAGGCTTGGGGCTGGGAGCGGATGATTACATCGTTAAACCTTTTTTACCCCGGGAGTTTGTCCTGCGGCTCATGGCCATTTTAAGACGGGTCTATCTGCCACCACAGCCCAAAAAGTATCCTGTCTTTCAACTGGGCGAACGAACCGTTGACCTGGAAAGTGGAACGGTGCGACATGGGGGAAACGAATGGCCTCTTACGGCTAAAGAACTTGCTTTACTGGCTAAACTGTATGACCAACGCAATCGTATTGTAACCAGCGATGCCCTGTGTCAGGCGGCCTGGGGCGATGATTATTACGGCCTTGAAAACACCCTCATGGTGCATATCCGCCGCATCAGGGAAAAAATTGAAGACAATCCCTCACATCCTCACTATTTGCTTACGGTACGAGGGTTGGGTTATAAGTTGATGGTAAAGGAAGAGGAGTAGTGGAAGGAGCCATTCGTATTGTTAAACGGTTTATAGGAGCCACCATGCTTATTACAGCCTTTTTATTGGCTTTCAATTTTGTCTTGTTAAGCGTTTGGATCTTTAAGGGGATGGATAAGGGCAGCTCCCCTGCCTCGGTGGTTCAAACGGTGGCCGAAAACCTGCATAGGACTAGTGCGGAGCACTCCTCCGGTGACTATATGTTGAACGCATCAGCTACGGATTTACTAGAGCAGAACAGGGCCTGGGCCATGCTGATTAATCAAGAGGGGCAGGTGGTGTGGGCCTACAGCCTGCCCGATGAGCTGCCCCGTACATATGGGTTAACCGATGTGGCCAAATTTACCCAAAGCTATCTGCTGGATTATCCGGTTTTTGTCTGGGAGCACCAAGAAGGTTTGGTTGTGGTGGGTTACCCTAAGGACAGTTTGGCCAAATACCACCATATTCTGCCAGCCCGTTGGGTCTCATCCCTGCCGGAAAGGATCGTCGGTTTACTCCTGATCAACCTGGGGTTGGCTTTGCTCCTTTCCCTTCTGATTGGTTTTCGCCTGATTCGCTCCATCCGTCCCCTCACCCAAGGCATTCAAGCCCTGGGGGAGGATCGGGAGGTTTATGTGGAGCCCAAAGGGTTTCTGGCCGATCTGGCCCAAAGTGTGAATCGAGCGTCTACACTCCTACAGCAAAAAAATGAGAGCTTAAAGAAACGCGATGAAGCCCGCTCCAATTGGATTGCCGGCATCTCCCATGATATCCGCACGCCTCTTTCCATGGTTCTCGGCTATGCCAGCGACTTGGAAGAAAACGCTAACCTGCCATCAGAATCAAGGAAGCAGGCGGGGATTATCCGTAAACAGGCGGAGAATCTGCGCTCCCTCATCAGCGACTTAAATCTTGTTTCCATGCTGGAATATGAGATGCAACCCCTTCATAAAAAGCCCCTTCGCTTATCGGCACTGGCCCGGGAACTGGCCACTGAATTTCTGAATAACGGCCTGGATGAGCGCTATTCAATTGAAGTGGAGATTGGCGATGAAAGTATTCAAGTATTCGGTGACGAACGTTTACTGAAGCGGGCCCTGACCAACCTGATCCAAAACAGCATCGAGCACAATCCGGAAGGTTGTACGATCACCCTTAAAACCGCTCTTGATCAAGCCCGTCAAACCGGCCGGTTCATCGTTGAGGATGACGGGAAGGGAATCCCTCAACATCTGATCCCCGAGCTCTTGGATTTGCCTTATTCGTCTCAAAGAAAACGCTCAAGCCTCCATGGACGTGGGCTTGGTTTACCCATGGTGGCCCGCATTGCCAAAGCCCATCAGGGGCAGTTGATTTTATCCAGTGCAAGTGGAAAAGGCTTACGGGCCGAACTGGTTTTGCCCATCATCAAACAGCAAACAAACAACAAACCTCAAATCGGAGTTTAGAGGAGTAAAGAGAGGAGGTGCTAGAGACGAAAATTGATCCCCTTTTTTGTAAACAGTTGTCCATAATTTATGAAAACATAAGAAAATTTAATATAAATGGGTATTAGAAACCATTATTTATTAGCTGGTAGATTTGTAGATGAACAACAGATAAAATGGTAAAATTTTACCAATAAATAAAGGATTTCCCTGAATTATATCGAAATATTATCTAGGAAAAAGTAACTAGATAGAAAAAAGTAACCTAATAGCTATACGAACAAGTGTTTACTGACAAGCTGTTGTCAAAATGGTGTGATAGAAATGATTAAGAGGAGGTGTCAGGTATACGGCAGCAAATGTACTTCTATCATTACGGGAGGTGGTAAACCAATGCTTGCCGAAGCCATTATCCGCATTGGGAGGCCCATTGCCCAAAGTGATCTGCCATATAAAGAACGGATACGCTGGTTAACCGATGTTAATAGCGACAGTTGTAAAAACTTTTTTCAGAATGTATTTATTGTTGAAATTAATAACAATGACGTTGCGTTTCAATTTCGACGAGTGGGCGAACTGCGTAAGGAAGGGAAAAAAGAAGAGTTTTATGTAAATACCAATGAAAATGTTTCTTTTCCCGTCTTGTTTCCCAATGGGGGTAATCCTTTAAACGCTCAAGGTGTTTATCCCATCCCTTGTTATTTGATGTATGATCCCCATATAAAAACCATGACCAAGCCTACCGAATTTATCGGAGAAGTCTTACTACCTAGATTGAACAGGACCGTCAGTTACAGGCAGGTGAGCATGGAGGAAAAGGAAAGGTTGGCAGAAAAAGTGGCAAGCATTCTGGCAAAACATGTTAGCCAATTGATAACTTCAGAAAAACAGCTAGGCATTCTCCTTATTTTTGACTCTAGTCTACCAGTATATACCATGTTTTCTGAGCGTAAAGGGGACGATCCTCAGTTTTTATGGATTGGCCAAAGTGGGTTAAGTTCGGACATGCATCTCTATATGGATGGAAAACTGGCATTGTCCGGTATTTTGGAAGCCCGTCTGGATGAAGCCAGTTCGTTAGGTCAAGAGCAAAATGCCATTTCCACCTTTTCAAATAGGAAGGAAGAGAAGGTGGTGTCTATCTACAACAAATCATGGCTGTGGCTTTCGCCGACCTGGGAGATGCCCAAATCAATTTATTGGAAAGATGATGAGTGGACCAAAGGGATTAAAGTCGATAAAGAATCTTACGAAGCTTTCCTTTATGGAGCTCAATTCTTAAAACAGATCACGGTTCCCGTGTCCAGTGCCGTCCTTAAAGAAATGTTTTCCCCCATTGATAATGTCGAAGCAAAAAAATACAAAACAAATTTTGATCAGATTTATGGAGCGCCCATGGTTCTTCCCCTTTTAGATGGTGATTCCAAGCAAATATACAAAAAATATCGCCGGATGTTAAGACAAGGAGAAGCCCAGCAACTTAATAACAATGACCTTCATCTTTATATCCTGGCCGGTTTACGAGAAGGTATAGTACCTGACAGTCCCGATGATTACCGGTTAACAATTTTGTATTATTCCGGAGACCTGTCAAGGGGTGCCATGCACATCCGGGCGATGATTGAAGATGTGATTCCCAGTGTGGCCAGGGAAATCCAAACCATATTAGAGCAATTAAAAAGAAAAGAACTGGCCTTGATCCAGGCAGCATATCACTTACCTGATCCCGAAAGACCTGTTTACCGTACAGAGACTTTACCGGCCCTGTTAGGCAATGCTTTTGGATCAGGCTATATCTGGAGCAGTTTGCAGAAAACGTTGCATCGGGAACCGTTGGATATTAGTCGGTTACGCACATCGATGGTAAAAAAGTTGAATGAGCTGGCCAACAAAGAAGATGAGTGGGGCATGAGACATGAAATCGTCTTCTATTTTGCTTTTCTCTATTTCTTTAATCAGTATCAACGGCGGGTTTTAGGCCAGAAGGAGGGTGTTCGTACGTTGGCAGATTGGCAAAAAGTGGTGGAGCGTTATGAGCAGGGGCAAATGAGCGTTGAAGAGATGGAAGATGCGGAAGTATTGGGCTTTGTGAGCGGACTCTTGCTTAAGCAGTTTTCCAATTCCTATTATCATAAAACGAAAAAAGATTTTGTCAAACATCGCGTTATGCGTTTTGGGAGTAAACTGACCCCTGATATGATCTGGCATAATGGCTTGCAGCGCTGTGAGGAATTGGCCCAACAATGGGATATGGGTTTGGCTTCCAATTTTTATCATGTGTTGCCCCATGCATTGCTGGCCTTTATTGAAGCGGATAAGAAAAAAATGTTTACTAGCCAGAAAGATCTGTTTATGACAGCGTTTTGGGCAGGTTACCTGATTTATCGAAAAAAGCAGGAGGAGGAAGTTGCTCATGTCGGTTCGTAACGGAGAACTCTTGTTTATCAAATCGGTAAAAGATGGGATTCCCAACCGTGATCCATTAAACGATAGTGATGCCAGACGCATATTCCCCGAGGAAGATGGACGAATCTCTTTGAGTGATGTAAGTATCAAACGGGATGTCAGGGATTTGGTCCTGGATCTTTACCCAGACGGTGGTGAAGAGAAAAACAATTTTATTTTTGTCCAGGAAAAGGTGAATGAAAAAGGTAAACTTTTAGGGCGAGGTAGTCTGGCCGAGATGATCGCTAAAGAGGTAGGGAAGGAAAAGGAAGCCAAAAACAATATGCAGGCGGTTCTCACAGAACATTGCTTTGACGTTAGAACATTTGGAGTCGTATACTCTGTCAAACCTAAGTTTCACTTGACTGGTCCGGTTCAGTTTGGCTGGGCCCATTCCATGCATCCGGCCGATACGCAATACGTGCAAGGAACGGTGGTCATGCCCAGCAAAGATACCAGTGACGACCAGGAAGAAGGAAAAACCCAGGGGACCATTTGGACCACGTATACCCTCCCCTTTGCTGTGTTTATCATGCCAGGTGTCATCAATGCCAAAAATGCAGAACATACCGGTATGACGGAGCGGGATCAAGAATTGCTTTTGCGGGCCTTATGGCAAGGGACACAGCATCGTCAGGCTCGAGGTCGGGGACAGCAGCAACCTCTGTTACTTGTGCATGTGGAATATAATGATCCTTTTTATCGCATTGGCTATTTGGAAGACCTGGTTAAACTTCATCCGGATGAGAATGTTTGGAGAGAAGAAGATAGACGTCCTTCCTCCGTCAAGGATATTCAAATTGATTTAACCCAGTTATTAGAAATATTGGACCAATACAGCTCAAAAGTTGAGCGGGTAAGAATTTGGCGCCATCCATCCCTGGAAGTGATTGGGGACATTGGCACATTAGAGCAACCATTATGGTAGGTGCACGATCCATGAAAGCCGTTGTTTTCGATGTGAAAGGAAGCATCGCCCATTTCCGAAAGCCGGATACAACCTCCACTCAATTAACCTACCCTTTTATTACTCCAACGGCCATCAAAGGTCTCGTTGGAGCCATTCTAGGTATCGAAGATTTTGTCACGCAGGATAAAGTGGGCCTAAGACTGCTTCGTCCAGTGCGTACCGTGGCCCAACAAATGTCCATGTTAGGCAAAGACGGAAATACTTTTAACCGTCCGACCACCATCGAATTGGTGGTTAACCCCGCCTACCGCATTTATTATGCGGGAGGAGAATTTGTTGAGACTCTTGACCAATTTTTACGGAAGGGACATGCGGTTTATCCTCTTTATCTGGGCTGCGCCTACTGCCTGACTTGGCCTCGCTGGCAGGCCACTTATGAACAGGTTGACCCTGTTACCCTTGACAAACCTGTAGAAACCGGCACCGTTGTCCCTAGCAGGATCATCAAGGAATTAATCTTAAAAGACGGTCATTCATACAGTCGAGCGGGGGGATTTTTACATCATTACAAGGGGCAACGCGTTTTTGAAAAATCGATTGACTTTATTTATGAAAGAAATGGACGAAACATCACCTTTATTCCCCATGATAATATGGATGATGAGATCGATCTCGTCAGGATTGGGGAGGAAATCGTATGTCTCTATTAATTCCCTTTGATCAATGTGTGGCCCGTCCCGATAAAAATGATGCGGAACATCTGCTTATCGATCACCTGTGCCGGGTGAAACAGAACGTGTATAACTTTCTGGAAGGGGAAGATCCGGTGGTTAGGGATTTGGCCTGCATGGCTGCCTTGTGCCATGATGTGGCCAAAGCCCACCCCGATTGGCAACGCTATATAAAAGGCAAGCAGAAAAAAGGCCCCTCTCATGCTCCAGCCGGGGCTTTTCTTTTCTCTTACCTTTCCTACCATTGGCTAAAGGAGGAAGGATACTGGGAGGAATCTAAATATCGCCTGGTGTGGATGTGGTTAATTCGGGATATTGCCGATCACCACGGCCCTTTAAAAAATCTGTTTGACCGGAGATGGATAGGATCGGGACAATGGGAAAAAATGGATCTGGAAGGGATCAGCCGTTTTTTTGGTGAAGAATATCCTTCTTTAAAAACTTTCCCCATTTCCTTAGACGTTTTAGATGATTGGATAATGGCGGTAGATGACGTGTTAGATGAAGTGGATGATACCCTTGATCTGGGTTATGAGCAGCCAGATCTAAAGTATTTAATGGATCAATTGCAAGAGTGGCGCCATCTCACCACTGCCCTGATCAGTGGCGACCGGTTTGATGTAACACAGGTGGGCAGCTTATGGATTGAACCTGAGCTATGGAAAAAAATGGAACAATCTTTACATGTTTACACCCATCAACAGACCGCTCATGCCATGGCTCATGTTCGACAAAAGGCTCACCAGGAAGTAATGGCTCTTTTAAAGGAGAACGGCTCCTCCCGTTTTTATACCTTGGAAATGCCCACTGGTTACGGAAAAACCCTTACCGCTTTGAAAATGGCGGCCTGGCTGGGGATGAAACGAAAGTTTCGCAAAATCGTGTATGTGGCACCGTACCTGTCCATATTAGAACAAACCAGCGGCGTTATGGAGAAAGCTATGCGTATACAGGTTTTGGAACATCATTCGTTGGCGGTATTGGACAAAGAAAATGGGCAACAGAAAGACCGAGAGTTTGAGCAACGGGCGCCCACGGAGCAATTAGCCATGGAATCCTGGGCCCATTCGGTGGTTTGTACCAGTTTTCAACAATTGGCCAAAGCAGTTTTCCCTGGAAGAGCTCAAGATGTTTTGCGTCGAGCTTATCTGCAGGACAGTATTTTAATCATTGATGAACCACAGATCTTTAGCCCCGATGGATGGAACTTGTTTTTACATGGTTTGGAAAGCTTGGCTGACAGATATAACCTGTGCGTCATCTTTCTCTCAGCCACTATGCCGCCATTTCACTTGGGGTTACAAAACCCGCCCGTTCGCCTGAAGGTGGTTCAAGACAAGGAGATGGAGCGGTATCAGGTTGAGATGCGGGAGAAGATGGATGAAAAGGAACTGGGTACCTTTCTGGCGGAAGGAACCTTTCTCACCCAGGCAGCCATTTTAAATACGATACAGGATGCTTATTTGGTTTATCAAGAAATTAAATCAAACCCAGAGACTTTAAACCATCATATTCACTTAGTGCACGGATTGATGATTCCTATACACAAAAAAATTGAAATCGCCAAGATGGAAGAAAAATTAAAGCAAATTGCCTCAGGGAAAGAGAACAGGCCATTAATCGTTGTCTCCACTCAGGTCATTGAAGCAGGTGTTGATGTGAGTTTTCACCATGTCATTCGGGCTTTACCCATTGTTCCCTCTATTGTTCAAGCAGCGGGAAGAGTGAATAGGCATGGTGAGGAGATGAAGGGCCTTCTCACAGTTGTTCCTTTTTATCGGTCCGGGGAAAAAGATACCCGTATGTCGATCTACGATAAAGATCTCAGGAGGATAACCGACCATCTCCTCTCAACCAAAAAGGTGTGGACGGAGCAGGAAATACATGAATTGGTCAATCGCTACTATGAAGCAATGTTTAGAGAAAATTCGTATGAAACTTCTAAACTGTCCATTCGAGATGCCTACGAAGGCAACTGGGAAAAATTGGGGAGTTATCAACCCTTCGGTCAAGATTATTTCCGCTTGCCCATTTTTGTTCCCTGGGAAATTCCTGAGAATGATCACCCATTTGTTCCAGAATATTTTTCCACATTACTGGAAGAGTTTCGAGTGAAGCAGGCAAAGGAGATTTACAACCTATATAAAGATAAAAAGTGGTTGCATGCCTTGACTTTTGAAAAACGGAAACGGTTCATGATGCTGTTTCATCATTTTGTGTTAAATGTCCCGGTTGATTTAGGACTGAAATTGGCCAGTCAGGAAGAATATCTCGAGGAACGGATTCCGTTACTTAGAACTACCAACGCCTATGACCGCCAAACCGGATTAACTGGTCATTTTGTAGAAGGTTATGATCAGTTTATTTAATTTGGCAGTAATGTAATATGGGAGACGGAGTGATGTGGGTTTGAGCCATGAAATGCCTGTGACCGGTACCGACATTTGGTACTATTTCATCTGTAAGCGGGAATTGTGGCTGATGGCCCATGAAATTACCCCGGATGAAGAGGATGAAAATCTGGAAATCGGCCGATTTGTTCATGAGTATCGCTATGGCAGGCAGAAAAAAGAGATATCCATCGGTTCCATTAAGCTAGATCAAATGCAGCATAAAAATGGAGTGTTAATTGTACAGGAAGTAAAAAAATCCTCCCGTTTTATCGAGAGTGCCCGCTATCAGTTGCTCTATTATCTGGATACATTGCGGCAAATGGGGATAAAAGCCCAGGGGGAGCTCCTTTTTCCGGAAGAAAGGAAAAAGGAAGAGGTTAAATGGACTCCGGAAGCCAAACGGAAACTGGATGAGGCGGTTGAGGACATCCATCGAATTGCTCGCCTGCCCGTCCCTCCCCCTCCCCAAAAAATCACATTCTGCCGCAAATGTGCTTACCGGGAGTATTGTTGGGCGGAGGAAGATTAGCATGAAGAAAAGTTTGTATATCTTCTCGTGTGGAGAGTTAAGAAGAAAGGATAACAGCCTCTATTTTGAATCGGATGGTCAACGGAAGTTTATCCCAGTGGAGGATACCAATGACATTTTCATTTTTGGCGAAGTGGACGTGACCAAGCGTTTTTTAGAGTTTGCTTCACAGAAGGAAATCTGTATTCATTATTTCAATCGCTATGGTTATTATGTCGGCACGTTTTATCCAAGGGAGCATTATAACGCGGGCCACGTGATTTTAAAGCAGGCTGAACACTATCTTGATCCAGCGAAACGTCTTCAATTGGCTCGTCTTTTTGTGAAAGGCTCAATCGGTCAAATGCGTCGTGTGGTGAAATATTACGTAACGAGAGTGAAAGAAGGGAGCGACAAGCTGGAAGAGTGTGTCCAGCGGCTGGATGAACAGTTGAATATTCTGGATCAGCCGACAAGCATTGAAGAGTTGATGGCCGTGGAAGGACATGCCAGGGAAGTTTATTACAGCACCTTTGATTTTATCATAAATGATCCGGATTTTCCCTTCGAAAAGAGAAGTCAACGTCCGCCATTAAATCGGTTAAATGCCCTCATCAGCTTTGGCAATACCTTATGCTATACGGTTTGTTTAAGTGAGATTTACAAAACGTTTCTTGACCCGCGTATTGGCTATTTACATACATCCAATTTCAGACGATTTACCCTCAATCTGGATCTGGCTGAAATTTTCAAACCCATCATGGTGGACCGATTGATTTTTTCCCTTTTAAATAAGCGGATGCTGACCAAGAAAGATTTTGAGAAGGATTTGGGTGGCATCATCCTTTCCGAAAAAGGAAGGAGAACCTTTGTGGAAGAATGGGACAAGCGGTTGAAAACGACCATCAGACACCGCCATTTGGGTCGGAACGTTTCGTATCGACGACTCATTCGCCTGGAGTTGTATAAGCTTCAAAAACATCTTTTGGAAGAAAAAATGTACGAGCCCTATCATGCGTTGTGGTAAACCTTTCGGCAGGTGATACAATGTTTGTTATCCTGGTGTATGATTTCAACGAAAAACGAGTGGCCAAGGCGCTTAAAATATGCCGCAAATACTTGCACTGGGTACAAAATTCTGTTTTTGAGGGGGAAATATCCAAAGCCAATTATACGAAGCTGAAAATAGAATTAAGCCGGATCATAAACCCGGAAGAAGATTCTGTCGTATTATATGTGTTTCGCTCCACCCGTTATTCTACGCGCGAAGAGATGGGATTAAAAAAGGGAGGGGATGAAAACATACTGTAAGTATGTGTCGATAAAAAATACTATGGTTATATATATCTCTCAGAATCTACATTGGTGAGAAATTTATCCTACTATTTCAATTTTATTAAAGCAAAAATGTCGTCGACCTCCAGTAATGTAAAAAATCCTGGGGATCGACGACACTGAATTTTCAGAACATATTCATGTGAATCCTTGTTATACCAGTCTTTTTGATAAAATGAAGTAAAATTGTCTAACTTGCAGCAGCTTATAAAGTTAAGTTAGAATATGATTATAATCAACAATTTTTGGGGGTTTGTATCTTACCTATAAGGAATTGAAACCCCAGACATTTCTATATGGATTCCCATGTCCTCTCGTCGTTTGTATCTTACCTATAAGGAATTGAAACTGACTTGAAAATTTTCATGACGTCAGGCAACCAGCGGGTTTGTATCTTACCTATAAGGAATTGAAACACTGAAAAATGTATAAGCCCCCGTATTTGTAACACGGGGTTTGTATCTTACCTATAAGGAATTGAAACGTGTTTTATGTGAAGGAGTGGGAATATGCCGAGGACGTTTGTATCTTACCTATAAGGAATTGAAACGGCCGCTTTTTCACAAAGTCTGTGCGGTCCAGGTAAAGTTTGTATCTTACCTATAAGGAATTGAAACGCGAATATCGGCGTTGGTTATCTGAGGAAGAAAGCATGTTTGTATCTTACCTATAAGGAATTGAAACCTGTAGATCCGTTCTTTTGGTTGCATCCTGAAAGGAAGTTTGTATCTTACCTATAAGGAATTGAAACTTGAAAATCGGTATACATCAATTCTATCTTTTCCTCGTTTGTATCTTACCTATAAGGAATTGAAACATGTATAGGTAAACAAGAGGGTGATGTCGGTGGAGGTTTGTATCTTACCTATAAGGAATTGAAACACAATGTTACTCAACCCACTACTGGCCATGCTTGCCCGTTTGTATCTTACCTATAAGGAATTGAAACGGGCGTCCTGTCTCAGAGGCCCGCTCAGCAGATACATTGTTTGTATCTTACCTATAAGGAATTGAAACTACAAGAGGCTTTTGAAGCACTACAGAATCAGGAGTTTGTATCTTACCTATAAGGAATTGAAACGCGAAAAGATCGGAAGAGCACACGTCT
>CALFAC010000085.1 GCA_937927935.1 uncultured Bacillaceae bacterium | reverse complement strand
ATTAAACTGGATATTCCTGAAACAAGTGATCTGGCCCGACAAATGCAAATGATGGGGCTAACCAAAGAGGATTTACAGTTGGCTAAACTCCTTAAGCCACTGGTGGATAAGCGGGCTGAACAGATCGCCACCTACTTTTATGATAATCTCACACAACAGCCTGAGCTGAAAACCATTATTGAGAAAAACAGTTCAGTCGAACGCTTGAAAAAAACATTGCAGCGACACATCTTGGAAATGTTTAGCGGTTGCATCGACCAAAACTTTTTAAATATCCGCTACCGGATCGCTCATGCCCATGTGAGAATCGGCCTGCCCACCAAATGGTACATAGCTGCTTTTCAGCTTATCTTTAATTCCATAAGTAAGATAGCCGTCCATGAGATTGAAGACCCCCAAGTGTTAGCCAAAGTGCTAAACACCGTCAGCAAACTGCTAAATTTAGAACAACAAATTGTCCTGGAAGCGTATGAAGCTGAACATGAGCGTATCCGCAAGGAACATGAAGCGTATAAAGCGGAACTAAATGCCAAAATTAATGACACCGCCCAAGAATTGGCTGCCATCGCTCAAGAAACCAGTGCCTCTGTCAGCCAGCTCACCGCCCAATCTCAGAATATTGTTGCTTTGGCCCAAAAGGGCACAGAGCAGGCGGTTAAAGCGGAACAGCATTCCCTTAATGGGAAAAATCAGCTGGCTCATCAAAACAAAAACTTGGCCAGCATCGCTGACCATATGGTCCAAATCTCCCATATTTCCCAAGAATTAAATGCAATATCCAGTCAAATCACGGAAGTGATTGATATTGTGAAAAGTATTGCCGACCAAACCAATCTGCTCGCTTTAAATGCTTCCATAGAAGCGGCTCGAGCTGGGGAACAGGGGAGAGGATTTGCCGTCGTAGCTGAGGAAATTCGCAAGCTGGCCGATCAAACCAAAGACTCAACTACAGGGGTGACAGAGCTAATTGAAAAAACCAATGAATCCATTAGCAAAGTGAGTGGCGCCGTTCAAAAGGTGAATCAGTTAACCCAGGAAGGAACGGCCAGCATGAGGCAAACAGAAGCCTATTTTGCGGAAATATTGCAGGCTATGGAGGAAACCAAGGAACAAAATGAACGGATTGAAGCCGAATTGAAAACCCTTCTGAAGGGCATTGAGGAAATCGATCAAGCCTCCTATGAAGTGGCTTCTGCAGCAGAACGGCTCACATCGGCTGCTGATGAAGCGTATCACTATTCAAGTCAGTAGTAGTCATTGACTCTCTTCTTTAAATCTCCTTTGTCATCCAGTCCAGCAACCGTTCATACTGGAACAAATAATTTAATCCAGCCTGTTGAATTTGCCAGGCGTAACTGGTGTGGGGCTGCTTGGTGTAAGCTTCTACAGCACTAACACCTACGGTAAGGATGCGCATCAACTGTTCCACATGCTCAGCCATTGGGGTGGAAGCCTGATTAAGCACCTGTTGGCCCTCTAAGAGAAGCTTACGGTGCATCTCCTCAACGTTTTTCAAATCCTCTTCTGCAATCGCTTCCTCCTGCACCAGTACCGCTGTCGATAGTTTCAGGAGCTGATTAAGAAGCTGGTCACTGATGGCCAGAAACGTGGGCAAAAGGTCCAGCTTCTCCTCCACCTTCCCTATGTTTAGCTCGATCTGTTGGGTCTCATGCGTACGTACATACACGTCAAAGTTTTCCCCATCTAACAGCTGACTTAACCCCGCTCCTTCATCCTGATTGCTCCCCAGAGCCAAATATACCCGATAAGCCTCAGAAGTGGGGAAAATTGCGGCGGGAAAACCTTCTTCTTTGATCTCCTCATTCATTTTTTGAGCCGCATGTTGGTCCGAAAAGGCACCGGCTTGAAGTACATAATAAGTGCGGGAAGGCAAATACAGGTGATCATTTTCAACAAATCCCGCTGGAATTAACAGCGTTTGCTCATCTGCGGGGTCACCCAAAGAGCGTTCAGTGGGTATTGCCGCTTGCTCCTGGCCTGGCTCCTGAGCAAAAAAGGATAATACCATTAAACCCATGATGATGCCGACAGCAACAGCAGAGCAGGCTACCATGACCAGCTTAGAACCCTGGCGTTTCTCTATGTTAAACCGATCGCTTTCCAATTTGAACCGTTTTCGCGCTCCATAGGTTGGCTTATACCGGTTGGATAACAACCGTTTTCTCAGCTTCTCCTTTCGATTACGCCCGAT
>CALFAC010000084.1 GCA_937927935.1 uncultured Bacillaceae bacterium | reverse complement strand
GTTTGGAAGTTATTAGGGGGGAGGAGCATTCATGTTTACTAGAAACAAGCATTTTTCGGCTGTCATTGCTTTTGTTTTGGCTTTAGTGCTTGCTTTCGTACCTACTCTGGAAACATTGGCTCAGGACAATGGAACTAAAGTAGAACGACTCTCAGGAGATAACAGATTCGAGACAGCCGTTGAAATTTCCAAACAGGGATGGCCAGACGGATCAGAGACTGTCATCATTGCTACCGGAAGGGATTTTCCAGATGCCTTGGCCGGTGCTCCATTGGCTCATTTACATCAAGCACCAATATTGCTCACTGAGAAAAATAAACTTTCTGATGTAACCAGAGATGAGATTATAAGACTCGGTGCCAAAAAAGCCATCATTTTGGGTGGTACGGCAGCCGTATCTGACGCAGTTGAAAAAGCGATTGAAAAGTTAAATGTTAAAGTGGAACGTATTTCTGGACAAAACCGCTACGAGACGGCTGCTAAAATTGCTAGTCAATTAGGGAATTTTGACACCGCTTTTGTGGTTGATGGAACTAACTTCCCTGATGCCTTGGCAGTTGGCCCCTATGCCGCCCAGAAAAGGATCCCTATTCTTTTAACAAAGAAAAATGTATTGCCGGATGAAACAAGGGGATCTTTAAAGAGCGTCAAAAAGACGTATGTGATTGGTGGTCCTGCTGCTGTCCATGATAATGTCTTTAAATCTTTACCTAACGCCGAAAGGATCTACGGACAGAACAGATATGCTACAGCTGTTGAGATTGCCCAAACGTTTAAACTGGACATCAGTTACTCCGTTATCGCAACAGGAGAAGACTTTGCTGATGCCTTGACAGGAGCTGCCCTGGCTGCCAAACAAAATGCTCCAATATTGTTGGTTCAAAAAAGCAAAATACCAGACGCTTTGGCTCCCAAAATTTCAAATATAAAAACTGCTATTGTATTGGGTGGAACGGCAGCCATATCTCAAGATGTATTTAATCAAATCCATACTGGTGTTGTAACCACCCCAGAAGGTGACCTTCTCGTTCACTACATTGATGTGGGGCAGGGAGATGCTACTTTACTCCAAGGCCCTGATTTTACCGTTCTAATTGATGCCGGCCGCCATGATCGAAATGATGTCGTGCCCTACTTGAAGTCCATGAATGTTAAATCCATTGATTTGCTGATTCTGACGCACCCACATGCAGATCACATTGGACAGGCTGTCAATGTATTAAAATCCTTTAAAGTTGACGAAGTATGGATGTCTGGCAGTGAACACACTTCAATAACCTATGAAGAATTGATTGACACCTTATTGGAATCCGATGTCAATTATAATGAGCCCCGTGCTGGTGAACGGTATAAGATCGGCTCCCTTGACATTGAAGTGCTTCATCCAGACAGGTTAATCGGAGATTTCAATGAAGATTCTATTGCCATAAGAGCCATATACGGTAATGTCAAATTTGTTTTTACAGGTGACGCAGAAAAGCGGGGCGAAGAGACGATGGTCAAAAGTGGCCGGGATCTCCGTGCTGACATTCTCCATCTCGGCCATCATGGTTCCAATACATCTAGCACCGAGGCTTTCCTAAAAGCAGTTGATCCTGATGTCGCCATTTATTCGGCTGGTAAAGACAATCCTTACGGACATCCCCATCAGGAAGTTATTCAACGCCTGTTCGATCTGAAAATTAAGGTTTACGGAACCGATGTACATGGAACAATTATTGTTAAGACGGATGGCAAAACATATGATATTTCAACCGAAAAGAGTGGGAAGATACAGATTCCAGGGAAAGACGATGAAAATGAAGACAGTGATGCCCCACCTGGCTGTATCAACATAAACACGGCTTCTTTTGAAGAACTGCAACTGATCGTGCATATTGGTCCCGAACGGGCCCAGCAGATTATAGAGCTTCGTCCATTTTCCTCATTGGATGATCTGTTGCGGGTAGATGGAATTGGACCGTCCAGATTACAGGATATTAAGGAGCAGGGGTTAGCCTGTGTCAAATAAGGGATGGAGATAAATATGATTTCTAAAGCCGTTATTGATCGCATTGTTGATAGCCGACATGCTGTTCTTCTGGTAGGGGATGATGAGAGGGAGCTTGTCATCCCCTCTCATCTTCTTCCTTCGGGTATACAAGAAGGCGACTGGGTAAAGGTAACTTTTGATGGGGAAAACATTACCAATATAGAGTTTGATGAGAGCGAGACAAAAAAGGTAAGAGAAAGAGTAAAGAGCAAGCTGGAACAGTTGAGGATGAGGAAGAGGAGTAATTTTCGGAATAAGGATAAACAGAAATAACTAATATGGTTTTTCTGTAAATTTAATTTAATATTCCTAGTTCAGAAAGCCTATGTTCTAGACACATAGGCTTTTTTTGGTATAATATACTCAAACATACGTTCCCATTTACCTGGGTAAGGAGGGGGTAAAATGATCCGTTTGTACTACAAAACTCACTTTGAAACGAAAATTGAAAATTTATTATTAGCAAATGGCATTTTAGATCCTTCTGACCTAACGATTGAAAACTTGGCACATGTGTTTAACATCAAAGTGGTAAATATGCCTGATGTATGTGAAAGTGCTATCTGGGATGATGAGTGTTCAGTTATTTTTCTGGATTCAAACAAGACGCTCCCTGAACAGAGAGAAGTCTTTTTTCATGAATTGGTCCATCTATTACTGCATTCAGGAGATCAAGTGAGAATGTTGGATGATTTTCGTGAGCTACAGGAATGGCAGGCAAAAAATTTTCAGTTATATGCTGCTATGCCTTTTTACATGATAAAAGAAATTGAACTGCCAAATGAGGAAAGTTGGATCATTTATATTTTGTCAGATGTTTTTTACGTTACTTTTTCCTTGGCCGAAGCAAGATGGAAACAGATTAAGAGAAGAATTTATTTTTCATTATCTCAGAATAACCCCACTCATCATGTTAGATCAAGAATTTGGTCAATAACAACCTTAAATAAATCGGACAAGCCCTATTATCAATCAGGAGCTTTGGCTTAATGGTAGGAGGTACTGTTTCATGAACGCCGTCCTGTATGCCAGAGTATCAACTGATGATCAATCGGAACGGGGAACAATTGAAGGGCAAATTGAATTCGGGCAAAAGTATGCAGAACTTCATCAATTAAATTTGATTAAAATTTACAAAGATGATGGCATTAGTGGAACTTATGAGCTACAGGAACGTAACGGGGGGAAGGAACTTTTAGACGATATTACCAGTAAAAAAGTTAAGGCAGATATTTTGCTGGTTTATAAACTGGATCGTCTTGGCCGATCCGCAAGAGTGATATTAAATTCCATATATGAACTGGAACAGCACGGTGTAAAAGTAAAGTCAATGACAGAAGAATTCGACTCATTTTCTCCTTCTGGCCGGTTTTTACTTACGATGTTAGCTGCCGTTGCGGATCTGGAACGTGAGACGATCATTGAACGTATGTGGCATGGAGCCAATCGGGCTGCAAGGAAAGGAAAATGGTTGGGGGGCATCGTTCCCTATGGTTACTTTGTGAATGAAGAGGGATATTTAGAGATTAATGAAAAACCGATACCCAATCTAGGTAAATCAGAAGCAGACATAGTAAGAATGATGTACCATCTTATAGGAAATAAAGGTTATTCAGCTTGGGAAGTGGCCGGTGTCTTAAATGCCATGGGTGTTCCCACCTCATATGTTCTGAATGATAGAAAGGTAAAAAAGGGAAAGCGCAAAGAGAAAACAGCAGGCATATGGAGATCCTCTCGAGTTAGAAACATGATCTACAATACCGTTTACAAAGGTATTCATTTTTATGGGAAACGGACAACGAGGAAACGTGAACTGATCCCCAGAGAAGTGCCTGCTATAGTATCCGAAGAATTATGGGAGAAAGCAGTTCAACGCATTAAGGATAATAAAATACTGGCTAATAAAAATCATAAGGAGGAAAATCTGCTTAGGGGCTTGATCAAATGCGGTGTATGTGGCAGGAGATATTATGCAGTGTATTACCGTAACAATGGAAGAACGCCCACTTACTACTATGTTTGTTCAGGAAAAGTGGGGGATCAGGCGAGGTTTTCATCGTCTCGTTGTACAAGCAAAAATGTCCCTAAAGAGTGGTTGGAAAATCTGGTATGGAATGATATTGTTTCTTTTTCTCATAATCCTGACACCGTAATTCGTGACATTGTAAATGACTTAAATTCACAAATTGAAGGTAGTAGAAAGCAGAACATCCAATTTGAGAAGGAAATGCTTCAAAAAACCATAGAATCTAAAGAAAACGAGAAACAGGCTATCCTTGATCTTTTCCGAAAGAGATTAATTTCCAACCAGGATGTAGAATTACAAATACAGAAAATAAATAATGAAAAGGAAGAACTGATTCAAAGACTCCAAACACTGGAACAGGATTTAACAAGTATTCAGGACATCCAGAATCGTTTATCAACTACAGATTCCGTTCTTAGGGAAGTGAGGAAAAAAATTGAAGGAGAACTAACATTTGAGGATAAGCGTGAAATTATTCGGTCATTGGTTAGGGAGATCATTATTCATACCATAAAAGCTCCAGGTAATCATCGGGATAAAGCAAATGTTGAGATTAAGTATGTTTTTACCAGAGGTGTAGATTACACGGGTGTCCCTGCGGCTACTTCGGCTACGAAACGGAAAAAAACCCATGCACCTGCTCCGCCTCCCAAATCGAGCGCTACCGGGCCAAATTGTCGGGCCCCATACTGGACCGTATCGATTTGCAAGTGGAAGTGCCTCTGTTAAGTTATGAGGAGCTGATAGGGTATCGGGAGCAACAAAATGACGAATATACCACCGAAAAGATTCAAAACAGGGTAAAGCAAGCCATACAATTTAAACAGAAGCGGACCGCCCTTTCCAAACCTAACGGCCTTTTAACGGCTCAGGAAGTAAAGGAAACATGCCAATTAACAAAAGAGGCGGAACAGTTTATGCGCCAGGTGTATGAATACTACCAACTCAGCATGCGGGGCTATCACAAAATCTTAAAAGTGGCCCGTACCATTGCCGACCTTAATCAACATGAGTTAATTGAAATAGAGGATCTGGCCGAAGCGGTAAGTTTTAGAATGGGGAAAATAGAGCCGGTTTAGTATTTAAGATTGGGGACAACTTAAAAGTAAAGGTCATGGAAGTGGACAAGGAAAATAAAAAGTGGATCGGCTCATCCTGCGGGTGTATGAGGTTGATCCTCAAAAAGAAAGAATTTACGGAAAGATCGTCCGTAAACTGTAAGGGGCTGGTAGCATATGACCAGTCCCTTTTCATTGAGTCTAGGCTGGAGAGTAGAGTGGAATCGGGTGCGTGTAAAGCCAAGGGAGGTGATCCTACCTCCTGAAATCCGCCCCCTGATGTATGCCGTTGCTTCCATTGGTGTGATCGGAAGTGTACAGATCAAGCAGCTGTTTGGTCTCGAGGATCGAAAGGAACTGAAGCAACTCTGCAAGGATCATTTTCTCATGCGCCATCAGTTAGTGGGGAAGAAGGCCATTCCTATCTATACCTTGGGGACCAATATGATCCACCATTTTCAGCTTCCGCCCAATTACTGGCTTCACTGGCGGCCCGAAGATGTGTTAAAGCGCATGGTTTTCTTTAAACTGTATGAAGTATTCCGTGACTATGAGCCAGAAATTGTACCTTCGCCTGATCCCTTTGTGGGAGCCATGCTGATCGGGCAGAAACTGTACCATGTGTTTGTGGCCCGTGATGATGTTTATGATTTGTTACTGTACATGAAATGGAACAGGAATCCGGAACAACGGATCATCGTGGTGGCGGAAAAACTGGAATACCTGTCCCCTTCGAATCCGTTTCTGGCTGATTTCAAGGTACGGGCGACAACAGATGAGGATTTGACGAGAGAGAACGGGATTGACCAGATGTTTTACGAGTGGGATGAAGCTAATATTGTATGGATTAAACACGAATCTATCTATAAAAAATGAGGTGCGTTATATTCTAAAGATACTAAGTTAGTGTCAAATAA
>CALFAC010000083.1 GCA_937927935.1 uncultured Bacillaceae bacterium | reverse complement strand
TCCCGAACAATCACATCCACAATCTCATCCCGATGATCGGCCAAATATTGAGCGGCCCGTTTTAAGATCGCTTTTCTTTCATCGGCGCTTGTTTGGCCCCAGCTCTTCTGGGCTTCATGGGCCAACTCAAAGGCTTCTTTCACCTGCTGGAGACTGGCCAACTCCACCCTTGTAATCAGCGAATCGTCATACGGATTGGTAATGTTAAACGAAGCGCCACTATCTCCAGAGATCCATTGACCGTTGATGAAACTTTTGTTTAATTCTTCAAAACGTGTCAAGGTATATTCTCCCCCTTCAATATGATATACCTTATTTTAAATAAAATTGCTTAAATTGCAAGATTAAATGCAACAACTCACAGTAATCCAAAATATGGTTATGATCAAGCGACGTTTCGTAACTCTTCATTAAACGCATCGTTCGGTGAACGATATTCTAGAATCTTCCTGGGGAGGGTGTTACACCAGTTCTCTACATAGATAATGAGCGATGGATCGATATCATCAATGGACTTGCCTTTTGGAATAAATCGACGAATGAGTCCGTTGTGACGTTCATTGGTTCCGCGTTCACATGATGTGTAAGGATGTGTGTAATACACCTCGGATTCGACAGCTTGGCTGAGTTCACTAAATTCAGCTCCATTGTCTGATGTGATCGTTTTGAACACGGTTGAGAATACGGATCCATACTGTTGCTTCAATTCCTGTAAGGCTTGCTTCACGCATTCCGCCGTCTTATGATCGATCTTCAGGATGTGTTCTTTGCGCGTCTTGCGTTCGGTCAATGTGAGCAGCGCCGCTCCTTTTTTGTTGGTGCCTAAGACGGTATCGATTTCCCAGTGACCGAATTCCAGACGTTCATCGATATGCCGGGGTCGCTGTTCAATGCTTGTGCCTAGCATCTTCTTATGTTGCCGTGTTCGCTTCTTCTTAGTGTTTCGGGACACTTTCAACGGCAGATCAATGTTCTTGATTGAAAGCAGACCAAGGTCGATATAGCGGTACAGGGTCTTCGTGCAAACCCATTCACCATCGAACAAGTGCTGGGTCTTGGCATAGCCGCATACGGCGTCAGGAGACCAGTGATCATCACGGATCTTCTGCACGGCGAAATGAATGAAATCCGTGGTCTGGATCAGCTTATACTTCGCCCCACAGCGGGAACGGTTCGATTCATAGACACGTTGACCCACATCGGCAAAGTACGCTTGATACTCGGTAAGATCAGACCGTCGCTGCGTCACGGTTCCTCGTTTCAACTCACGGGAGATCGTAGACTTATGACAGCCGATGATGTCTGCGATTTCTTGCAGTGACTTTCCCTGATTGCGAAGCGCTTGGATCTGACCACGATCAAAAACGGTTAGATGCGAAAATATACGAGTTGTGTTATGATGAGTGCGAGCCATGGTATTCCTCCTGTTATGTATGGGTTTTCGTCGACTTCATCATAACGGAATTACCGTGGCTTTTGTATATTTATTTTGTTGCATTTAATTTTACAATGAACCACTAGTGTTGCATAAAACCTTAGATCATATCATTCATACTATTCTGATCAAAAAATTTAAGCTCGAAGAGCTAAAAAGTGAATAACCAACTAAAAGTGGTACTGTCCATTTGGTAAAAATATACAAAAAAATTTATTGATGATTTTACTCAGGCCTACGGACCCATCAATACACTGTTTATCTCCAACAGCACAGCGGCCATCAACAAATCGATTCGTGAAGGATTGGCCATCAGCGTTATCCCTGATTTTTGCGTTATGGATGACCCCTATGTATTAAATGGTGACATTGTTCCCATTGAGATCACCGATTACCCAGGCGCCTTGGTCTCCTTTGGTTGGATCAGGTCAAAACTGTACCCTCCAACCTTGCCCATCCAGAAATTTGTTGAACACCTTGATTACGAATTTAGTCAGAGTGAAACGGGAGCCATAAAAAAGAACCACCCTGCCAAGGCACTCAGCTCACAGGGTGGTTCACTATGATCGATCTTCTATTTGGTTAAGAATTTTTTAATGGCGTACTTGGTGGTCTCCCAGTTCATGGCGGCAATCGAAGTGGTTAAGGGAATTCCCTTCGGACAGGACTGAACGCAGTTTTGGGAGTTTCCACATTCTTGAATGCCGCCTTCTCCCATTAAGGCTTCCAGCCGTTCCTCTTTGTTCATCTCACCGGTGGGGTGAGCGTTAAATAAGCGGACTTGGCTGATAGGAGCCGGACCAATAAAGGAGGACTTGCTATTCACATTGGGGCAAGCCTCCAAGCAGACGCCGCAGGTCATACATTTGGATAATTCATAGGCCCATTGCCGCTTTGATTCAGGCATGCGTGGACCAGGCCCCAAATCATAGGTGCCGTCGATGGGAATCCATGCTTTAACCCGCTTTAAGGCATCAAACATGCGGGAGCGGTTTACAATTAAATCCCGCTCAACAGGAAAGGTGGTCATGGGAGCCAAACGAATGGGCTCTTCCAATTTATCCACCAGAGCGGTGCAAGCCTGACGAGCTTTGCCGTTTATCACCATGGAGCAGGCTCCGCAAACTTCTTCCAGACAGTTTGATTCCCAAGCAACGGGCGTTGTTTTCTCACCCTTAGCATTGACGGGATTGCGCTGAATCTCCATCAAGCAGGAGATAATGTTCATATTGGGGCGTCTGGGGATTTCAAACTCCTCGTCATACGGCTGGCTGTCAGGCCGGTCCTGCCGCCGTATGATCAAACGGACGGTCTGGCTCATTTTGTCGCCTCCTTCGCTTTGGAGTAATCACGCTTCCGGGGCTTGATCAGGGAAATATCCACATCTTCATACTCAAAGCGAGGCCCTTTCGTTTCAGGATCATAAAATGCTTTTGTTGTTTTCAGCCACTCTTCATCGTTCCGCTCTGGAAACTCCGGTTTGTAATGGGCTCCCCGGCTCTCATTGCGATTGAGGGCGCCAATAGTAATCACCCGAGCCAGTTCCAACATGTTCCACAGCTGACGAATGAAGGAAGCGCCCTGGTTATTCCATCTGGAGGTATCATTCACATTGATATTCTTGTAGCGCTCCATCAATTCCAGGATCTTTTCGTCCGTCTTTTTCAAACGGTCATTGTAACGAACCACCGTTACATTGTCCGTCATCCATTCACCCAGCTCTTTATGCAAGAGATAGGCGTTTTCAGTGCCGTCCATTTTGAGAATATCCTCATACTTCGCGGTCTGTTTTCTTAACTCCTCGTCATAGACGGTGCTGGACACATCTTCACAGGTGCGGTCTAAGCCATTCATATACTCCACCGCTTTAGGACCAGCCACCATTCCTCCATAAATGCTGGAAAGCAGGGAGTTGGCGCCTAAACGGTTGGCCCCGTGGTACTGATAATCCGCTTCCCCGCAGGCGAACAGCCCAGGGATGTTGGTCATATGGTTATAGTCGATCCAAAGACCGCCCATGGAATAGTGAACCGCTGGGAACACCTTCATCGGCACTTTACGCGGATCTTCCCCCACAAACTTTTCATAAATCTCAATAATGCCCCCTAACTTAATATCCAGCTCTTTGGGGTCTTTGTGGGAGAGATCCAAATAAACCATGTTTTCACCGTTAATACCCAGCTTCAGGTCAACGCAAACATGGAAAATTTCCCGAGTGGCAATATCCCGGGGCACCAGGTTACCATAAGCCGGATATTTCTCCTCCAGGAAATACCACGGTTTACCATCTTTATCATAGGTCCAGACTCGGCCCCCTTCTCCTCGAGCCGACTCAGACATTAAGCGCAGTTTATCGTCACCGGGAATGGCCGTTGGATGCACCTGGATAAACTCCCCATTGGCATAACAAGCACCCTGCTGATAAACGGCACTGGCTGCTGATCCGGTGTTGATGATGGAGTTGGTGGATTTACCAAAAATGATGCCACAGCCACCGGTAGCCAGGATCACAGCATCTGATTTAAAGGCATGAATTTCACCGCTTTTTAGATCTTGAGCGATGATGCCGCGACAGACGCGATCTTCATCCAGTACGGCTGAAAGAAACTCCCAGCCCTCATATTTGGTCACCAAGCCTTGTACTTCCCAACGGCGAACCTGCTCGTCTAAAGCATAAAGAAGCTGCTGACCTGTAGTGGCCCCCGCATAGGCCGTGCGGTGATGTCTGGTTCCCCCAAACCGGCGGAAATCGAGCAACCCCTCCGGCGTGCGGTTAAACATCACGCCCATGCGGTCCAACAAATAGATAATGCCAGGTGCTGCTTCACACATGGCTTTAACAGGTGGCTGATTGGCTAAAAAGTCACCGCCGTAGATGGTATCATCAAAATGTTCCCAGGGGGAATCCCCTTCCCCTTTGGTATTAACGGCACCGTTAATTCCGCCCTGGGCACAAACGGAGTGAGACCGCTTAACCGGAACTAATGAAAACAAATCGACGGGAATACCTGCTTCCGCCACTTTAATGGTGGCCATCAATCCGGCCAATCCGCCTCCGACAACAATCACCCTACGTTTACTCACCTAGACTCACCCCTTTTTCTGTTCACTAAGCTAATGAAGCAAACTCAAACAAGATCATGCAGCCACCAACAGCTAAAATAACGAAGACCACTGCCCAGACATATGTAGAGATCCGCTGTGCTTTGGGTCCAATGGTGATCCCCCAGGTCACACAAAAAGACCACATACCATTGGCAAAGTGGAATGCGGCCGAAACGACCCCAATGATATAGATGACCAACATCACAGGGTTAGACAGGATATCAGTCATCATCTGAGTGTTAACTTCCGCTCCCAGGGCTGCTGCAATACGGGTTTCCCATACGTGCCAGGCAATAAAGATGATCAGGATCATTCCCGTAATGCGCTGCAGCATAAACATAACGTTTCGGAAATAGCCATAGTTCAGCACGTTATGCTTGGCTTGAAAAGCAATGTATAAGCCGTAAATCCCGTGATAAAGCAGCGGGATAAAAATAAAAAAGGCTTCCAAAAAGTATCTTAAAGGCAAATTGCCCATAAACTCAGCTGCACGGTTATAGGATTCTGGACCGTACAGTACAAAGTGGTTAATAAATAAGTGCTGCAGCAAGAAAATCCCTACCGGGATGACGCCTAACAGGGAATGCAGCTTGCGATTAAAATAATGACCTCTGGCCACTTGGCTCCCCCCTTTTTGTAAATATATTCAGCACCTTTGTACACAAAACTAATTTTACTCCTTTCCCCAACAAGCGTCAAGAAAGGGCGAAATTGCCAAACGTTCTAACCTATTATAATCCTTTCTTTTGGATAATGATAACGTGGGACGGATTCCGTTTTTTTCATAGAAAATAATAGCACCACTATACCGATGCGACCGATAAACATGAGCACCATGAGAATCCATTTACTCCAGATACTTAAGGCAGGCGTTATACCTAGCGATAGTCCACACGTCCCCATGGCGGAGCTCACTTCAAAAAGAATGGGGAGTAAACCAACATCTTTTTCCCAATAGATAATCAAGATGATCGAGCAAAACCAAATGACGATAAAGAGAGACAAAACGATAAAGGCTCGCCGAATATCATCCTGGTGAAGCTCGCGGCCAAAAATATGCACCTCTTTTCGTCCCCGGGCAAAAGCTAGGATGGTTAAAAACATGATGGCCAGCGTTGTCGTCCGTATGCCTCCCCCTGCACTGGAAGGATTGGCCCCAATCATCATCAGCCCAGAAATAAATAAAAGCGTCGCCTCGCCAAATTGGGTCACATCGATGGTGGCCAGCCCAGCACTGCGTGCCGTAACCGAGTGAAACAAAGAATAAAAAAACTGATCCAGCCAGCTTAAACCGGCATAGGCATGCTCCCTTTCCAAAAGCCAGATGAACAGCATGCCCAACACCATTAAAACAAGGTAAGCCCTGACCGCCACCTTGGTAAATAAAGAAAACCGATACTCCTTTGGCCTGTTTTGCCAGTACTCTTTCAGCTCAACCAGAACGGGAAAACCGATGGCTCCCATGATGATTAACGACATGGTGATCCCTTGGACAAAATAATCGTGTGCAAAAGGGCGCAAAGAATCCCCTGTTAAATCAAACCCGGAGTTGGTAAAAGCGGACAAACTGGTAAAGACTCCTTGAACGAAAGCCTCTCGCCACGAATCAAAATAGTTTAAAAAATAGAGGCCTAAGATGAAGGCGCCCGCCAATTGGATGCAAATCACCAAGCCTAACATGTTTTTAACCAGATAAACCAAACCTGAAAATTTAAACTGGTTTTGATCCACCATGATGAGCAACCGTTGACTAAGGTTGATCCGTTGCCCGGTGGCCAGCCAAATCAAAGTGCCCACCGACATAATGCCAATACCGCCCAATTGAATCAGCAGGCCCAAAATTAGGATACCAAAGGGGCTAAAGGTCTCCGACACGTTGACCACCGTGAGTCCTGTTACGGTCACCGCACTGGTTGCCGTAAATACAGCATCCATAAAAGAAAGGGAAACCCCTGGCTGTTGGGAAACAGGCCAATATAAAAGAAGACCCCCAACACCAATTGAAATAGTATAAGCCATAATAATGATGCGAAACGGGGAAAACAACCGATTATGCTTCATTCAAAACCTCCAAACAATCCCCACACATTTCTCAGTATAATCGTTTTTCCAGTGGTCTATCACGGCACATTTTGGCATATAGTGAAATAACCATCTTGTCCATCATCCCTATAGGCCCAAATACTCTAATCAGGAGGAAGGAGTGATGCTGTGTGCCCAAGCCATTTGACCATCCCTATGATCTGTCTTGGTCCGCCCTCAACAGAATGAAGGGGCAGGCCATCCCCTTAGCCAGCTTTCATGTGATCCGGGATCAGGTGCTCCCCATGATTACAGGAGAATACCAAAACATCATTCTTTACTGGGCAGGGCGCAATTTAGCCGCCCAATTTAACCCCTCCAACCTGGACCACTTGATCACCTTTTTCCTGGAAATGGGGTGGGGAGAATTAGAATTGGAACGGGATCAAGAGCGCCATAAAGTGTTTCGCCTCACCTCTCCCTTCTTCAGCCAGCGTCAGGTGGATAAAAATCCGGCCACTTTTGCTTTGGAATGCGGATTTGTGACGGAAACCATAGCCCTGATTGAAAACAGGGAAGCGGAGGGGGAGTATCAGCTTGTTCAGGATAAACAGGAGGGCCTTTCCATTCAATTTAAAGTGTATCTAGAGGCTAAAGACAAGTCTCAGCCCGTTTTGGAAAGGCAAAAAGGAACATCCTCCCCCACTGTTGGTCAAGGGCAAGATGTTCCTTCAACTTCTTTATCCAATTAATTGGCTGTACACTTTAATTGGCTGAGGTCACCTGCTCTTCCACTTTATCTAAGCCGAAGGCCGTATGCAAGGTTTGGACCGCTCTTTCCATATCTTGGCGGGGCACAATACAGGAGACCTTAATTTCAGATGTGGAGACCATTTTGATCTCGATCCCCGCCTCCGCTAAACTTTGAAACATTTGGGCAGCCACGCCCGGATTGGAAATCATGCCAGCCCCCACAATGGACACTTTAGCGAGGTCACGCTCATAAACCAAATCTTCATAGTTTAGCTGACTGCGATGGTCGCCTAGCACCTTTAAGGCTTGATCCAAATCCTCCGTGTCTAAGGAGAAGGAGATGGAGGTATGTGCTTCCCCTCGTATACTTTGATTGATGATCACATCAATATTAATGTTGTGTTGGGCTAACAAATTAAAAACGCGGGATAATATGCCAATTTCATTTTTTAGTCCTTTTATCGTCACTTTGGTTACGCGGCCATCATGGGCTACCCCATGAACCACCCGTCCTGTCTCCATGTCCACTTCCTCCTTTACTTCTGTGCCTGGTACCGCCTCAAAACTGGAGCGAACCATCAAGGGAACGCCATATTTTTTTGCGCACTCCACCGCACGGGGATGAAGTACACCTGCACCTAACGTGGCTAATTCCAACATCTCATCATAACTAATCTGCTTCAGCTGGGTGGCTGAAGGCACCACCCGAGGATCTGCTGTGTATATCCCCCGAACATCGGTATAAATATCGCAGCGTTCAGCCTTTAGGGCAGCAGCCAAAGCAACGGCGGTTGTATCGGAACCGCCCCGGCCCAAAGTGGTAATTTGCCCATCGGGGGTTACCCCTTGGAATCCGGCGACAACCACGATTCGCCCCTGATTTAGTTGCCCCATTATTTTTTCAGGATCAATATGGGTGATACGCGCTTTTTGATGCACCTTCTCTGTTTCAATACCAGCTTGCCAGCCTGTGAAGGAGATGGCTTCCAAGCCCAACTCATGTAAAGCCATGCAAAGGAGTGCGATGGAAACCTGCTCTCCTGTGGTTAACAGCATATCCATCTCCCGTGGAGACGGACGGGAGGTGATTTGCAATGCCATATCCACCAGCTGATCCGTTGATTTACCCATGGCAGAAACCACTGTTACAATCTGATTACCCTGTTTCACCTCAGCCTCGATCAAGCGAGCCACATGTTTAATCCGCTCAATCGAACCTACTGAGGTGCCTCCAAACTTCTGTACAATTAACCCCATAAAACGCTTCCATTCCCTTCCCATAAACATCAGTTTTTTATCAGAAACGGAACAATAGACATAATAGACGATTTGTTAAACTATTAACTTCGCCTTTCGACCGAATGCTCTCCCCGCAAATGGGCCAGGATGGTTTTAGAAAGGGTTTCGCTCATCCCTGCCGCCTTTAATTCTTCCAAAGAGGCTTCCTTTATCTTTTGAACTGATCCAAAATGCTCCAAGAGCCGCTGCTTCCGTTTGGGGCCCACGCCAGGAATTTCATCCAGTACAGAGTGAAACATGGTTTTCGTTCGCCGCTGCCGATGGTATGTGATGGCAAAGCGATGCACCTCGTCCTGCAGACGCTGTAAAAGATGAAATTCAGGCTGATCCCGCTTTAATGGTACAGGGCGAGGAGGCGTGCCGTAGAGAAGTTCTGTGGTGCGATGTTTATCATCCTTGGCCAACCCGCAAATGGGCAGCTTCAATTGCAGCTCATTTTGCAGCACTTCCCGAGCGGCTCCCATCTGTCCTTTGCCCCCATCCACCACCACCAGATCTGGCAGCGCTTTTCCTTCCTTTAAGAGTCGCGTGTAGCGACGACGGATAACCTCTCTGAGCGACGCATAATCATCAGGCCCCTCCACTGAACGGATCTTATACTTCCGGTATTCATGTTTAGCCGGTTGGCCGTTGATGAAAACCACCATAGCAGCCACCGCATCTTTGCCCTGGATATTGGAGCAATCAAAAGCTTCAATTCGGCGCAAGGGGCCCACTCCCAAAAGTTCTCCCAATTGTTCTGCTGCTTTTATGGTGCGCTCTTCATTCCGCTTTAGGAGCTCCAGCTTTTCTTTCAAGGCCGTTTCCGCATTGGTGGTGGCCATCTGCAAGAGATCTTTCTTCAAGCCCCGTTTGGGGGTATGCACCTTTATATTTAACCACTCGGACAAGAGGGTGCTATCTATAATATCGGGGACCAAAATCTCTTTAGGTAGCACATTCTCCTTTTCAAAATAAAACTGCCCGATAAAAGAAAGCAATGCCTCGGCCACATCATCGGCATAGTTGGGAAAGATGGCCACTTCCCGTTCCAGCAATTTTCCCTTGCGCACAAAAAAGACCTGGATGCAGAGCCATCCTTCATCATAAGCATAGCCAAATACATCTCGGTCCGTTTGATCGTTAAGGGTGATGCTTTGCTTGGCCATCACCGCCTCAATGTATTGGATCAAATCCCTCAGTTCCTTGGCCCGTTCAAATTGAAGGGCCTCGGCCGCTTCTTCCATTTTCTCTCGCAGCGACTTGAGCAGCTGATCATGCCCCCCGTTTAAAAAACGGGTAATCTCTTTCGTCATCTGCTCATACTGTTCGGGCTGTACTTCGTATTCACACGGGGCTAAGCATTGGCCCATGTGATAATAGAGACAGACCCGATCGGGCAGCGTTTTACATTTGCGCAACGGATAAAGGCGATCCAACAGCCGCTTCACTTCCCGGGCCGCCGCTACATTGGTGTAGGGGCCAAAATATTTGCCACCATCTTTTTTCACCCGGCGCGTTACTTCTAGGCGGGGATGCTTCTCCCGGGTTATTTTAATATAGGGGTATGTTTTATCATCTTTAAGCAAAATATTGTAACGGGGCTGATGCTTTTTGATCAGATTACATTCTAATAGCAGCGCTTCCACTGGGCTGGCGGTAATAATATATTCAAAATCGCTAATCTCGCTAACCATTTTTTGTGTTTTGCCATCATGGCTTCCTGTAAAGTAAGAGCGTACGCGATTTCTTAAAGATTTGGCTTTGCCCACATAAATAATGTCGCCTTTATCATCTTTCATCAAATAAACGCCTGGCCGATCAGGAAGCAAAGACAACTTTTCACGTAGCGCCACCATGATGCATGCCCCTTTAATGCGATCTTAACAGTCAATTATAACGTAGAAAAAGAGGGAAAGCCAGTTCCTTTTTCCTGATAAAACAGGGATAAATAGGGAACTGGCTTTCGAAGGGACCTATATGAAACAGATCTGTTTTAATAAAGCCCCTTAAGAGGGGGCGACCCTTCTTCTCTCTTTCAGCCTGGGGACGTAAACATTACGATAAGTGGGGAGTGAGCTGCTCCAGTAACGCTTCTTTAGGCTGAAAACCAACCCATTTCTCCACCACTTCATTCTCTTTAAACAGGAACAGAGTTGGGATGCTCATCACACCATACTCTGAGGCCACTTCCGGATTTTCATCCACATTCACTTTGACAATTTTTAACTTGTCACCCAGCTCTTGATCAAGCTCTTCTAGAACTGGCGCAATCATTTTGCAAGGTCCGCACCAGGGAGCCCAAAAATCTACCAAAACTGCCCCTTTTTCCACTTCAGACTTAAATGTTTGGTCAGTGGCGTTCACAATTGCCATTGTCTTACCTCCTCGTGTACAATCGTGTATAACCAACAGTATTTGACATCCTATCCCTTTTGATACGTTGATTATATCATGCCGCTTAAAACACCGCCATGATTTTGCTCGCTGGTACATGGCGAGGTGCTTTTTTCTAAAGGGTAAAGTGGAAACGGGCCAACCTAAACATATAAATTAAGGAAAGGCGTGATCAACCAGTGGTTCCTTCCCTGTTTATTGGCCACGGATCCCCCTACTTGGCCATTCAGGAGAACGAATACTCCCGCTTCTTAAACCGGCTGGGCCAAAGCTTGCAGCCCAAAGCGATCGCCATTTTTAGCGCCCATTGGGAAAGGGAGGTGCTCACCCTCACTTACACGGATGACACGCTGGAAACCATCTATGACTATTATGGCTTTCCCGAAGAGATGTATCAAGTGGTCTACCCGGCCAAGGGATCAAAAGCGGTTGCCGAACAGCTTGAACAGCGTTTCCGCCAGGCAGGCATTCAGACGGAGCGAGATGAACATCGGGGGTTGGACCATGGCTCATGGGTAGCCCTTCGCCACATGTTCCCCAAAGCAGACATTCCTGTGGTTCAGCTCTCTATTCATCCCTTTTTATTGCCCAAGGCCCAATACCAGATTGGAAAAGCCTTAGAAGGAATTGGAGCAGAGGATATTCTGGTCATTGGTAGCGGGGCAACGGTGCACAATTTATACTGGCTCTTCCCTGAAGCGACTGAGCCCAGGCCGGAAGCCGTCCAGTTTGATAACTGGCTGATTGAAAAAATTAAAAACAGAGATCTGGATGCCCTAGATCGTTATCTGGAATTGGCTCCTCATGCCCGGAAAGCGGTGCCGCGACCCGAACATTTCGTCCCCCTGTTTATCGCCATGGGAAGTGGAGATGAACAAAAAGAGCCTGTTGTTTTAAACCAAACATATGAATTTGGCACTTTGAGCAACTTATGCATCCAATTTTAATCCGGCAGTGACTCCCGCCAGCGATCCACCCACCAGCGCTTAAACAGGCTCCATCCCCAGGGCTGGTCAACGGTTTCCAACGTTTTGATCCGCCAGTACATCGGCGGATGAGCCTGCAACTGAAATTCCAAGAAGCGCCAGCCCCACGTATCCCTTTCCAGTTGAGAAGTCATCTTCTTTTCTCTCTTCTCCCGCTCCTGATCTGTCAAACTGTATCTTAAGTTTTTGGCCAGTGCCTGTTCCTGCTGGAGCGTTAACAGGCGCAAAGCCTGGGCCATCTGCTCTTTTCCTCCCTCAAGAAAAGCGCTTCCTGCATGATCGGCCCTCACTTCCATCCATTGCTGGGTAAATGACAAATAGACCGCATATAGCCAAGGGATTACCATAAACACTGGCACAAGCAGCCACTTCTTATCGGCCAATGCTTGTAAAGTATCCACGTTTATATAGACAAGCCCCACTAAAACAACGATGCCTAAGATACGAAGCAGCTGGCCGGTTAGCACGTCCCGTTTTTTAACATGGACCGCTTCGTGGGCCAATATTCCTTCAATGGCATCAGGAGGCAGTTTTAAGGTGGCGGAAGTGAGCACCACCATGGACCGGCCAATTGTCATGCCGATGGCCAGCCCATTGTACTCGTTGGCTTCTGTTGTGTAGAGACGCACCCGGTTGAGGCCCGCCCGTTGAAACACCTTCTGGGCCAGCTCATACACCGCTCCAGCTTGGATGGGCTTGGCATCTAAAGCGGCCTTTAACACTTTGTCAGACAGAATTAAATTGATCCCCCACCATAGCCCAATGATGATGGAAATCCCCCACCAAGGGAGCTGCAGTTTATACAGGACTAAGATGAGGGCCGAATAGGCCGATATTCCCTTCACAGTGACCGCATAATAGAGCTTGCCAGCCAAACGTTTCAAAACGGTAGGATGCCATACAGGAAGGGTAGTGCGCACAATGAGGTTGTCTTGCTTTTGACCGCCCCAAAATTGGCTCAATCGGCGATGCCAATAATGGGGATCTTGCGGCGTAAAGTATATGGTTTCATCGGAAAAAGTTAAACAAAGGACCTGACCGAAGTGAGATGTGTAATCTTGATGCGTGGTAAAGACCATGAAAAACGGATTTAATTTAAGGAGATCCGGCTTGCTTTCCAGGTGTATCTCTTCCATCTCCTTTAGGGGCAACTGCTTCGGTTTAGTCCAGGAAAGAAGGTAAAGCACCCCTTCTTTTTCGTCCATATAGAGGCGGGTGCTGTAAAAGGTGATGATCCGCTCTACCAACTGGCCATAAAAATGGATCAGGATAAAGAGATTAACGATCACCAAGGCGCTTTGTTCCTGAGGCAGAAACCAAACGGCTAACACCATCCCTGCTGTAACCAGCCCAACGAGTAAAACATCAAGGGCCAGACGAGCAAGACGGCGGGGAAGGGGGATTTCCGTTAGCGCCTTTCGCTTCACTCCTTCTTTAATCTCCCGATATTTTTCCTTTCCATCAAACCATTGCCAGACGGTAAAAAAGACATTGGCCCCTACCACAAGCAGCAAGAACGCTTGACCATAAGGATAACGGACAAAGAGAACGATACCAGCCCCGATGGCCCCAAGCATCATCAGTCCCTGACCGACCTGACGATGTTTATCCCCCACATATTCACCGATTAAAACGAGAACCACACAAAAGACGATGACCAAAAACAGGTGTGGCCACGGTGGTAAGAAAGGGTCCATCGCTCCCCTCCTTTCTCATTCATATCTTTCCTTTCTCATCCGTTTCTTCATTTCAACGCGATTTTATTTTACGGGTATCATTGTTTCGGTCAGTGAGAGCAGTTCTTCCTTGGTGAGGTGAGGGTGATGAACCAGAATGGAATAGGTAATCCCATCCTCTTGCCAGGCCAACGAGCGGAAGTGATCCATTTCCATCCAGGTGCCCTCTTGATTACGCACCTTAATCGCTTCCTCTCCAGGAAACAGCTCCGTTGAACCGTCATCCTCAGGGGCTGGAAACACCGTTAAGGTTAGATAGGGCACACCATTTTGTGCATAGTCTAGGTTGGCTTCTGGCCGATTAATCTCCCCCTCTAAGCGGTACATTTCAATGCCCTCAATGGTTAGACCGCCCGTTTCGGGAAAATAAAGAAATGGGGAACCGATCTGTTCTGCCGCTTCATCCAGAGTGACCTGTTCACTCTGGTTAAGTTCATCAAGGTCCATCAGCTGGACATCCTCCGGTAGCTCCAATTTAAACAAATCGGGTGAAATGTCGCTGTTCAGCTCAACTTTGGTATATTCCATTTCTATCATCGTATTGCCCGTATGAATCACAAGTTTAAGGACCATCCAATTTTCCTTATCAATCCATACCTCCTGATCGCCCCATAAAGCCCCTTGATCCTTCGCTTCAGCCTGGATGCGATAGGTATCTCGTCCAGCCACCGTCTCTTCTCCCCGCAAGGTAATTTCATGGGTATCTTTCACCATATTGAGGAGCTGTTCGGCCACCTGACGGGGAGAAATTTGATTCAAAGCAAGGCTTTCCTCACCCTCAACCACAAAGGCCCGGTTTTCCTCCGGTTCATAACTGATCAGCGTTTGACCATCGTAGACCGCGATGGATTTTTCGCCTCCATCGCTGGACTCTGTTTCCATCCGTCTTTTGCCGTCCTTTTCCACCCATTCTTTTAGGAAATAATGGTCAACAAGCGCTTCATTTTCATATTTTTTCAGCTCAACCTCTGAATAATAGTTGAACGGCACCTCATTGTGTTGCTTCAAAGCATTGGTCAACACATCTTCCGGAGCAAACTGGTTTCCGTCCGACGAGCACCCCGCAAACCCCATTATGATCACTCCAATAAAAATTATTTTTAACGTTTGTCGTCTCACGCTCATCACCTTTCTAATGTTTAGGCAGGTAACAAACTACACAGGTACCCAGATCCTCCTGGGTAGCCACCTCAATGGTTCCGCCATGTTTCTCCATAATCTGTTTAGAAATGCTCAGTCCCAATCCCGTCCCTTTGCTTCCTTTCTTACTGCGGGCTTGATCCACTTGATAGAGGGGATCAAAAATAAAGGGCAGCTTCTCCTGGGGGATCCCTTCCCCCTCGTTTTGGACCACAAGAAAAACACCCTCAGGTCGATGCCAATCGATTTGTTCCCTAGCAAAGGAAAACAGCCATTCTGGAAGAGGACGCCCTGTCTCTACCGCAGCAAGCCCTATTCTGCCCCCTGCTGGGGTGTGCTGCAAAGCATTGCTCACCAAATTGTCGGCCACCCGCATCAGCTGGTGGGGGTTGAGCCGATAAACTCCTGACACATCGCAAACAACCTGCAGTTTAATCCTCCGGGGAGCACATAAAGGTTCATAATCCGAAAGCAACATCTCAAAATATTCGCTGCCGTCCACCTCCACCCGTTCTAGACGATAGGAAGAGGATTGAAGCACTGTGTGCATGGTTAAATCATCCAGCATCTGCTGCATAAAATTGGCCTTCTCCAGGATAATGGAAAGGTAATCTTGCCGTTCTTTAGCGGTGAGGGGCTGTTCATGAGCCAAAGCTTCAGCGTAAGCCCGAATGGAGGTGAGGGGTGTTTTTAAATCATGGGAGATGGTGGCCACCATGTACTCCTTTTCCCGCTGTTCTTGGGCGATGCGCTCTCGAGCCGCTTCAATCTGCTCCTGCATCTGATAAAAATGGCGGGTCAGCTCACCAATCTCATCATTTTTCACAGGCAGCCGCATCACTTTTTCCTGTCGGGCAAAGGCGCTCATCTGTTCCATCAAAGCCAAGAGACGACGGTTCAGCTTACGTTGAACCAAAGCGACTACCGTCCCATATGTCACCAGAAACAGAGCAGCCAGTAGCCCCACCATCACCCAGGTGCGCCGATTGACCCCCCTCACCCATTGCTCGCGGCTCAAGGTCACTTCAAAGAAACCGATCAGCTTTCCATCTTCAAACACAGGCTGTTTATAGGTGTAAGCCCGGTAGCCTTGCTCAAGAGCATAAAGGTTTTTATACAACAGCTCTCGATTGGCGATCCAGCCCGTCGACGTCTTTAAAGGATCGGAGGCGTATAAAATGAGCCCCTCTTCGTTATATAAGGTGATGGAACGCAGCGGGTTAAGGTACTGATCGATCGGTTTTGGACCTATCGATCGATACAACTCAGGGTTATCCAACACAGGAATCAACGTTTGAAGTTCGGACAGGCTGCGAATATATTCCTCCACTTTCTTTTCATCATAAAAATCGTTGACCCAAACCCATAAACCATAAGCCGCCAAACTGGGGAGAATCAGCACAACCAAATAGGATAACAACAGCCATGTTCTAATTTTCATAGCGCCTCACCAATGAAGCGGTACCCTTTCCCCCATACTGTCTCAATGTAGCGGGGGTTTTTGACCGGATCCTTTAATTTTTCCCGCAGTGACTTAATATGCACCGTGACCGTCGCCAGCCCGTATTGATCCGCCTGCTGCCAAACATGCTGATAAAGCGCCTGTTTGGAAAAGATTTGGTGAGGGTTTTGGGCCAATACTTTGAGCAAGTCAAACTCTTTTCCCGTCAACGGAATTTCCTTGTGGTGAAGAAGCACCTTTTCCTGCTTCCAATCAATCTGTAATCCGCCTATATAGCTCACTTTTTGTTCCACATCAGGTCTCCCTTGATAACGCCGCCAGCGACGCAGGAGAGACTCCACCCGGGCTTTTAACTCGGCCAAGCTGAACGGTTTGACCAGATAATCATCCGCCCCCTGTTTAAGCCCCTCCACCTTGTCGTCTGGCGAATGACGGGCGCTGATCATCATAATGGGAACATCACTGGCTAAACGGATATTTTTACATAAGTCGTAGCCATCCATCTCAGGCAACATCAAATCCACAATAACCAGATCGTAGGCCGCATGTTTAAAATCTTCCCATCCCTCCATTCCCGTAGTGGCCCAGGTCACTTCATATCCTTCCCGCTGCAAGGTATCCCGGATCACCCGGGCAATTTCGGGATCATCTTCCACCAGAAGCAGGCGCTCCTTCATCATTCACCCTCCCGTCATCACTGTAACACACCTTCACCTGTGTCCCTGTAATTTTATAAATTCTTTATTATTGTGATCACTTAAGCGTGGCTGAATGAAAAAGGCCCCTGCCCAATGGAGAGGGTTTCCATTGAACAGGGCTAATAAGAAGGAGGTCAACATATGCTCAGACTGGTAAGACAACAAAATCAAGATGGCAGCTCCATTTGTCAAGCTTTTAATTGGGCTGAAGAAGAAAACTGTCCGCCAGTCGCTTCCTCTGCTGAGCTGTACCATGATTTGATTTTCCGATCATTGGGTAACAGAAACGTTAACAAACCTAACAACGGCAGAAAGGCCACGCTGATCATGGTGGGTTTTAAACCAATGCTATCAGCGAGCCAGCCCAATACCACCGAACCTATGGCACCCATCCCAAACGATAAGCCGACAATCAGTCCCGATACGGTGCCTATTTTTCCTGGGAGCAGCTCCTGGGCGTAAACGACGCTTACGGCGAAGCTGGATAAAATAATAAAACCAATAAGGGTGATCAAAATATAGGCCATCACCGGTCCCGTGTGAGGAAGCCATAAGGCCAAAGGTGCGCTGCCCAACATGGAAAACAGGAGAACGTTTCGTTTACCTATTCGGTCAGCCAAAGGCCCTCCCAGAAACGTCCCTAAAGCACCGGCAGCTAAAAAGAGGAAAATATAAACTTGAGCCTGACTGATGGTCAGCCGATAAGTATCCATTAAATAAAAGGTGTAAAAGTTGGTGATGGAGGCATGGTACCAGGTGCGGGCAAACACCAGAAACACGAGGAGACATAGGGCAGCCCCAATGACGCCACGTCCCACCCTAGGCTTTGCCATCGCGGCATGGCGACGATTTTCCTGCTTGATGCGCACCAGCTGTTGTTTGTACCAGCGGGCTATATAGAGCAAAAGCAGGATGGCCACTAAAGTAACTAAGGCAAACCATAAGGCACCGATCTGCCCTAAAGGAACCAAAATCAAAGCGGTAATAACGGGAGCCATCGCTTGGCCCGTATTTCCTCCCACCTGGTAGATGGATTGAGCCGTTCCCCGTTTATCGCCAGCCGCCAAATAGGCCACTCTGGAGCCTTCGGGGTGAAAGGTGGCTGAACCAATGCCGATTAAAGCGGCTGAGGCTAGCGCAGACCAAAACCCTGGGGCCAGGGCAAGCCCGACAATGCCCACCAAGGTAAACATCAACCCGATCGGCAAAGCATACGGCATAGGCCGCCGATCTGTAAACCAACCCACAACAGGCTGCATGACTGAGGCTGTCATATTGATGGCAAAAGCCAAGGCGCCCAACTGTAAAAAGGAAAGCCCCATCGAGCGTTCCAAAATGGGAAACATGGCCGGTACCACCGCTTGAATGGAATCATTCAACAGGTGGACAAAGCCCATAATAAACAGGATGGGGTAAACTGTAGCCCTCGCTTGGGTGTTATTCATGAAAGATCCTTCTTTCTACAAACGAATGTCAATTTACATCTTTTTAAACCATTATAGCCCAACCTGATCTCATGCGTAATACCTAACGCTGCGCATAGAGCGTACGAAAATGGGTGACTCCAGTGGCCAGAGCCACTTGAAGTCACCCTTTAGCGAGTACACCCTTACCAGTACGTTGTTTCTAAACTCTTGCAACCCGCCAATAGCGGATCAACAAGGCTCATTGATGCACCGTCTCATTTAGCGGGCACGGATATCCTGCCGCATAAACATGACGTAAGAGATGGCAAAGCAGACCGTGGTCACGGCAATCAGAGCGGTCACTTGGGGCCAAACCAGCAAAAGGCTTTGGCCAAAAGGTAAAGGTGTGGACAAGGCCAAATACGCTTGCTCTATGGTTAGCGGCCCCAAGGTGCGGATTTCAGGGACCAACATAGTGGTGGTGGCTTCACTAAACAGATAACTGGGAGAGAAGCGGAGCAAGGTTTGAATTAGGAGCATCTGCTTCAACTGAGCTTCATTTTCCAATACTTCCGTTCCTGCCTGGGCAACACCGATCATATTAACGATCAGCTGATAAAAAACAGTGAAAAAGAGCCACACGGCCAGACTGGCCAAAGCTGAAGTAGCGGCCTGCCGAAAGCGGATGGAAAACAGAATGGACAGATTGAGCCAAAAGGCGACATAGATCACACTTAAGACCAGATAGGTGACCATTCTTAAAAACTCTTCCGGCGTAGGCGGAATGCCGATCATGATCAGTCCCAGGCCCATCACCGCAAAGCCCAGTCCAAAGAACAGAATAACGATCATGATGAGCCCCGCTACAAATTTAGCATTAATCACGTAATCCCGGTGAACTGGCTGGGCCAAAAGATGAATCAAAGTGCGGCGGTTCCACTCCGAGTTGACCGCGTCAAAGCCAAGGGTAATCCCTAATAGGGGGCCTAAAAAGCTAACAAAAGTTATAAAAGATGGCAAATTGTAATCGGAAACGGTAAACAGACGGAGGAAAACAAAGCCCAGCTCCGCCCCTTCTCCTGAAACAGCTTCCCGGATGCTGATCATGGCGGTATACAAGGAGGCCAGGCAGGTGAGCAAGATGATGGCCAACATGATGATATACCGCCAGCTGCGCATATGGTCTGAAACTTCCTTTTGGACCAGCACCCAGAAGGGGTGGGTCACTTTATTTTCCTCATCAGGTCGGCCCGTTTTAAGGGGTGAAGCAGCGGGTTCTGCCTGTCCCTCCGATTCACCGCCTTTTTTCCTGGTGAACCAGGCTTTAAGGCGCAGGGCTATCATGCTGTTCACCTCCTCTAAAGTATCTGCGGTAGATCTCATCTAAGCCATAATCCTTGGTGGATAAATGTTTTAATTTGGCGGAGGCGTTCACCACAGCCTGTGCCACTTCGGCTGTCACATTGCGGGTGCAAACCAATTCCCAGGGATCTTGGTCAGTGTGAACAGCTTCAACACCAGCAATGTTAAGCAGGCTTTCTCTCAATGTGTCCGAAGCCGGTTCCGCCTCTACATAAACTAAAATCGGTTCATCTTTAAATATCTTTTCCGCCAACTGATCAATAGGACCGGTGGCGATCAGTTTACCCTGGACAAAAAGGCCCACCCGATCGCAAATTTGCTGCACTTGATGTAGCTGGTGAGAGGAGAGTAGAACCGTCATTCCCTCTTCCTTACTTAAGTTGCGGATTAGGGCCAATAACTCTTGCATCCCCTCCGGGTCAAGGCCTAACGTCGGTTCATCTAAGATAATCACTTCCGGCTTTTTGATTAAGACGTCTGCCAACCCCAAACGTTGCCTCATCCCCCGAGAGTAGGTGCCTACCCGCCGATCCTTGGCATACGTTAACCCCACTTTTTCCAGCAGCTCTTCAGCTCTTTTTCGCCCTTCAGAGGGAGGAATGCCGTTTAAACGGGCCGTCAAGAGCAGATTGTCCAGTCCGGTGCGATCATCATAAAAACCAAGATCGTCGGGCAGGTAGCCCACCCGTTTTTTCACCTCGATGGGATTGCGTATGGAATCAATTTGGCACACCCGCACCGTTCCTTCAGTGGGTTCAATCAATCCTAAAATCATGAGGATGGTGGTGGTTTTTCCTGCTCCGTTAGGCCCTAAAAGACCAAAGATCTCTCCTTCATGGACTGACAAATCGATATGGTCAACAGCAGTTTGTTCCTCGTAGACCTTTGTCAATCCTTTCAGTTCGATGACGGCCACAGGCTATCGCCTCCCGTACTTTCTAAACAGATAACCTACACCCACAATTACGGCCACAATAACCAAGATGCCAATCCAGCCCCACAAGAGTGAGGTTTCAACTGTGGCCCTAAAGGTTGCCGTTTCAGATACTTCATCCGTTTTAGCCTCAATGCCTAAAATATAATCTCCGGCAATGGCATTGCCTGAAGCAGTCACTTTGGCTTGAACGCGGGTCGATTCACCTGGACCAAGCACATCAACGACTGTGGGTTCAAACTCGACGGTCCAATCGGCAGGGGTGGTTGCTGTCAGCTCAATGCCCTGCAGTTCAGCTGTTCCTTCGTTGGTTAAAACCAGCTCCACCGTTTTTGTTCTTCCCGCTGTAATATCAAAGTTGAATCGTTCATCGGGTGTGCTTAATTTTAAGGCATAAGTTCCGGTAATCACCGCTTCCAATTCCAATTTGGCGGATGTTCCACTGGTTGAAGCGGTCACTGGTATGGTGTAGGTGCCTTCGGTTACCCCTTGAGGCGGTGTGACATCAACTGTGATACTAGCTTCTGAGTTTGCTTCCACGTTGACCGAAGTGACATTTTCCCCGCCGGACTTAAAGCGGACTTGCCAGCCGGACGGTGCATCAGCCACCAAAGAATATCTCTGCTCAGAGGCCGTCCGATTATGTAGCTTAACATCGTATGAGAAATTGGAATCGGCATGTCCCTCCAGATTGGGTTGATCGCTGGTCAGCTCCGTCCGGTATGTCCCTTCTTCCGTCACATTAACGGAGATAGGTAAGACAGACTGTGCACCGTTTCGACTGGTGGCTACGACTCGAAATTCATATTCCCCTTTTTCTATTTGCAAAGGAACTTCCACTTTTAAGTAAACGGTCTCACTTTCACCCGGACGCACAGCGAGGCGATTAATATCCCGACCATCTGCTGTTAAAGAATAAGTCCAATCGTCACTTAACCCGGTCACCTCAAAAGTGACATACTCAATGCCTGAACCGGTGTTAATCACCTCAATATCGTAGTCTAACGATTCACCTGGTGTGACAGAAACCCCTGGATAGGGCGTAAACAGTTGAGTTTGGGCCCCCACAGGTGCAGCGAGGCCAGTGAGCAATATGATGGCTACCACAAGCACAGTGAAAAGACGCCCTTTTCTTCTCTTAAGCATGAACTTTATCCCCCCAATAATTGTTTTTTGTACTCCATTAACTAATACGTCCCTCGCTTCCGTTTGGATTTACCTGTCAGTTTGCAAATCGAAAAAAATTTGCTAAAACATAGTTAAGGCCTAGTGCAGGAGGAGCGGCTGATGGACAAATTAACTCACCAAGAAGTGTGCCACTTGATCAACGAAATAAAAAGCGGCTCGGAAGCCGCCTTTGAAACGATGTATGAAACGTACATGCCCTTCATCTATTCCATCGCAATTAAGATCGTGAAACGTCGCCAGGAAGCGGAAGATATTTGTCACGACGTTTTTCTAGATTTTTTACGGTCTCCCGAACGTTATGATCCTGAGCGGGGCTCGCTGGAATCCTGGCTAGCCATTAAAACCAAAAGCAAATGTCTCGACCTGCTTCGGGCCCAAAAACGATCCCTTAAACAAAAACACGAACAGACCGGCTCCATCTCCACTGCCCTTTATGATGATCCGACACTGGAGTGGACCTTGTCCCTCGAATTAAAAGAAATGGTTTCCCGGGCTTTAGAGCAGATTCCTTCTCCTCAGCGCCACGTCTTGCAACAGGTTTACTTTCAAGGCTTGACCCAGCGCAGCATTGCCGCTCAGATGAACAGGCCGTTAGGCACCGTTAAATCTTTGATTCGGTATGGCTTAAAAAATATGAAAAAACAGCTTAAACAGTGGGAAGAGTCAGAGGCTGAAGGGGGGAAATAGAAAGATGGGACCCTGCCTAACCGAAGAGAAGCTGATTGATCTTTTGCTTTCCAAGCTACCCGCCCATCATGAAGAGCAGGCGAAACAACACCTTGACCATTGTGCTTACTGCCAAGCACGTGCTATGGAATGGCAACAGCTGGTGGGAGATGCTTCAGCCGATCGTTTATCATGGCGGTACACCGCCCCCAAACTGAAAAAAAGATTGAAAGAAAAAATTATGCCTCCTGGGCATCATAAAGTTTTGGTGGGCAAACCTGCCATCATGCTTCTATCAGTCAGCCTATTGCTCTGTGTTACCTTATTGGCAGGCCTTTGGCCTTCAACAGAAACCCCACTGAAGGAAGAAACGATAAATGAAGACGCTCTCCCACCGGTTCGCTCTGTCCAAGCTGTAACCCCCGATACACGCTTTTTAATCAATCCCCAAACCGTCCATTACCGGATTCAGCATACGATCTCGGTGCCCATCGATGATGCCATTCCCCCTGTACACCAAGTGCATGGCCATCTATGGGTGGCGCCTCGGGGGCAGCAAATCTTCATGGTGTTAGAAGGATTGCAGCCTTTGCCTGAAAACGATTACCAAGTGTGGGTGATCACCAGAGAGATGGCAAGCAGTGCTGGCCTCTTTAATCTGTTTGATTCCAATGCCGTCTTGTACTGGCGTAATGATCAGCCCGCCGATATTGAAATGATCCGCATCAGCATTGAGCCAAAAGGTGGCAGTTTCTCTCCTTCAGGACCGGAAGCTCTTTTGATTCCCCTCCGTCACTAATTGTTCACATTCCATCATCAACAAGCCCTTGCATAAAAGATTTGGACCTGCTATAATACTCATTGTCATCACTTGACGAGGGGCATTAGCTCAGCTGGGAGAGCGCTACACTGGCAGTGTAGAGGTCAGCGGTTCGAGCCCGCTATGCTCCACCATACATATCCGTTATTCCAACGACGCTGTTTCTTACAACGGGGTAAGAAATAGTGTCGTTTTTTATTTGCTTTAAATTTTATCTAGATGTAGCACGACGGTTGGGTCCATTCATAAAGTAAGGACGGGTGTAATGGCGAATCCGTTCCATAATCCGCTTCGCCTTTAACTGTTCGATACCTCCCTTTTGAGAATAGGCCAAGTGGTCTTCCAGTTGATCATAATCCAAATTGGAAGTATATAACGTGGGTAAGTTATGCCCCACACGGTATTGTAAAAGAGGACCCAAAATCTCATCTCTCACCCAGACGGTGATTGTTTCAGCTCCAATATCATCTAAAATTAAGACCGGTACCGTCTTTAGAGCGTTTAATTTTTCCTCCACCTTCTGCTCCAATATGGCTCCTTTAATCTCTCTAAAAAATTCAGGCACATACACCATGTAGCTGGCAATGTTTCTCTCCGCCAGCTTGTTTACTGCCGCTCCCAACAGATAGCTTTTCCCCACCCCTAAAGGGCCATATAAATAGATGCCTGTGGGATCTTCTCCCGGTTTTACATTGAGACAAAACTGTAGCACCGCGTGAAACGCATCCAGACGTTCGGGATCGCTTTGATCAAAATGGCGAAATGAACCGTTTAGAATATCCGCCGCGATATGATGACTTTTAATCAGCTGTTTGCGCTGCGCCTCCACTTCGGCTTGTCGTTGATACTGGCAAGGGGTATAGTTAAGATCGACAATGCCACTGTAGGTGATTAAGTTGGCTTGATGCCCTTTTAAGAGATTGGCACACGCCTTGAGCCCTGGGCACTGGCGACAGTTCTCCTGCTCCTGCACATACTGTTTAATTTTGACGATAAAGGGAACAAGACTCTCTTGCTTGACTTCAGGATGGTTATTTAACCATCCCTTCATCACAGGATGATCCAGCCATTGGTGAAGCTGTCTTTCAATTTGTTTATCCAACTGCTTTTCCTTGATCAAAGCTTCCAATGAACGACTGATGGCTTCCACTCTTTATTCCTCCCACTCTCCCAGTGCTTTTAAGAGCGACTTTATACGTTTCCGCTTCTCAGCTTCGCTAAATGCAGTAGCCTGCCCACTTTCTTCGCGGGATGGGGAATCTTGCTTGGACGCTTGCTCCCTAATCCACTCCGGCAAGACTGCTTCTCTTATCTCATTTCGTCTTCGATTTGACCCTTTGGTGGCTGTTCCCTTTGCTGATGTGTCCTTCTCCTGCTGCCGCTTTTCCTGCCATGTTTTATACTGTTGATGTTCCTTTTTGGCCAGTTCCAACGCCTGTTTGACCTCTGTGATCTTTAACCGCTTCCAATGAGCCGCCACTTTGGTGGTCAAATTGCGCGGCAGTCGCAATTGGTTGGTTAAAAGGATATACTCCAACAAAACATTGACCACACCTGGCGGAAGCTGGTAATCAAAGATCAGTTCTTCCACCAGCCGCTCATCGGCTTCAGCCACCTTGCCACCCCCTTGATATGCGGCCAACAATTGAAGGGGGCTTAATGTTTCCAATAACTGCAGATGTTGCTCTTCAAGAGACAGCCCTTGCTCCCCACTCGGCCCAGCGTCAGAAGAAGCCGCCGGTTTTTGATCTCGCACATCAATCTGGGGCAAGCGGTCATGTTGAGCCCGGTAAACCAGCTGAGCCAGCCGGCGCAGTTCATCCATGTTTAGCTGGTTGTCTGTTCCCAAGGCGTCTTGAATCAAACGGCCCATCTGTTCTTCGTTAAATCCATAAAAAAAAGCAATTTTTTTGATCGCTTTCACATTGGCTGGCGTAAAAATTTCTTTTCGATCAATGCCTTTCATCATAAAACTGCTGACCAGTTCAAGATCGAGAGGGTAATCATCAAAGGAGACGGGATGATCGTCCACTTTTTCTACAGCCATGGGATGTTTCGCTTCAATCTCTTCCAATTCCCGTTTTGTTTGACTGTCAGGCTGGAGCATCAGTTCAGATGGATGAATGGAAGTAAACACGTCGTAAAAAGGTTTGGTAACCTCCTGACCCAGCTCATCCTTTGTCTGGCTGTTAACATAGCGGCTAAATCGGGCTCTCAATCGGGTGAAGTGGGCTGTTCCCACTTGATTATACAACCATACTTTAAAAATATCGTCGTTAAAAAATTGCTCCACGGCAAGCGGTGGGTAAAGCTCATAGGTAAACCGACGATACTCTTCTGCATTAAATTGAAACGTACGCAATAAACCCACCGCTTCCAAACGTAAACGGGCCTCATAAATTTTATCCAGAGTGACACCCAGCTCTTTCATTAACCAGTCATGCTTTTTTTCAGCTGTAGAGCGAAAGTCCCCTTCTGTTTCACTCCATAACGTGGCATATAAAGCGACGGCCAAATGGCCGACTAAAGGCTGGTAAAGCTGATAGAGCGTTTTGATCTGAAAAAGGCTGATGGGTTCAGTTAACCTCACTTGATAACGGTCGATGGGACGCACATGGTGCCAGGATGCCCTCATGTTACTCCTCCAGATCAACAGATCGTTGTCCCGATTTGCGCAGGAGATCAGTCAATTCTTGAATAAAAACATTAATATCTTTAAATTGGCGATAAACCGAGGCAAAGCGCACGTACGCCACCTCATCCACATGGTACAGCTTGTCCATCACCTTTTCGCCAATCTCTTTGCTCGGATATTCCTGTTTACCCGCACTTTTTAATTCCGTTTCGATTTCATCCACCAGCTGCTCCAGCGTCTCCAAGGAGACGTGCCGCTTTTCACAGGCGCGAATCAAACCCCTTAATACCTTTTCCCGGCTAAATTCTTCACGGGTTCCGTCCTTCTTGATCACCATCAAGGGCTTTTCCTCTACAATTTCAAACGTGGTAAAGCGCCGTTCGCAACGCTCACATTCCCGGCGACGACGAATTGAGCGATGTTCGTGAGCAGGGCGGGAATCTAGAACCCGCGTAGCCAAATGAGCACAATATGGACAGCGCATGGATATCATCTCCCCGACGTCTTACCCTTAGTGTCCCTTATTCTCTATTTCCCGTCAAGATTCTCTCACCGGGATAAATTAACAGTGCCAGATAGATAAATTTACTATATGATTATAGTATGCCACTAAAGCAAAGCACGCCCTTTATCGATTGGGGGAGGGAGAAAAAGTGATATTAACCAAAGCCTTGGCTGCTGGCAGCGCTTTCATGGTAGCCAAAGGCTATATCAATACATTTCGTCCAGAAGTGAATCATGTGACCATCACAACGAAACAGCCCCTTGGTTTGCCTCGGTTAACGATTTTGCACCTAAGCGATATTCACATTGAAAAACTTTCCATCAGCGCCGAAAAAATAAAGCGCCTGACCAAAGGGCAGCGCTTCGATCTGATCGCTTTAACGGGCGACTACTTGGATCAGATTAATAGTATCCCACATTTTCTTTATTTTCTTGAACAAATCAGCACCATCCCCACCCGCTTTGGTCTATTTGCCGTGTGGGGTAACCACGATTGGCTGATAGCCAGTCATCTTCCTAAGCTCAAACGGCAGATGGAAGCCCTGGGGGTCACTGTGCTGGACAATCGTTCAGTTACCGTCACCCATCAAACGGGTCGGTTTCACATCATCGGGGTGGATGATCACCATTCCGGCCATGCCAAGCCGGAGTTGGCCTTTCGGGCTGTTCCTAATGACGGTTTCCGACTGGTATTAACCCATGATCCTGCCCTGGTCCGCTCCATTGGCCATCCCTTTGATTATCTGTTGTGCGGCCACCTCCACTCAGGACAAATCTATTACCCACTGCCCATTCATTCTTTAACTTGGGGTTTTAAACCGTTCCGCCATCATTTGTCCGGCCTTCATTATTCGCCATATGGCCCTTACTATATCAGCGCCGGGTTAGGTCAAACTGGGCCCAATCTGCGCATTGGCTGCCGTCCTGAAGTGACCATCCACCATATTGTAAACGCTTGAAGTTTACAGGTTCTCCTCTCGATTTGGACCGTAGAGACGGCTTTCTTGAGAAGTTGCTTCACCTTGCAACCGTTTTAGCAATGAACGTTTCCAATTGGGAGCCAGCCACTCGCATGAAGCCAGCTCCGCTACTTGGATGAGATCATCCGTCCGCCCATACATGACCTCGTTGCAAGCGGCTATGGTCCAACCGGGACAAGGCCGCTTCAGTAATTCTAATTTTAGGCCTGCGCGAACATAGCCTTCCTTTAGAACGCGGAAGTACCATCCCGTTCGGCGGCTGGCTTTACCCTATATGCCCATAATTTTGGATTAGTGGGTCAGTCTCTTGGCAGCATGATATCTGCCACTCCAGTAAACACTGTTTTCCAGATAGGTGATGGTGACACCATTTGAAACCGTTGCGTGAACGAGCTGGTCATTGCCGATATAGATGGCCACATGGGTGATCTCACCTTGTTCATTGTGAAAGAAAACCAGATCCTCCGGCTGTAACTCTTCCAATTCTACCGGCTCGCCTTCCAAATTCCACAGACCGGCGGTGGTATGGGGCAGTTCAATCCCTTTTGCTTCATGAAACACATAGCTTACAAAGCCAGGGGCATTAAATCCCTCTGGGGTCCGGCCCCCCGATAAAAAGGGGACACCCAAATATTGCTTGGCCGTCTCTACAACGATCGATTCCTGTAATTGGAAATCGTCCAGTAACTTGGGATCGACGGATCGACTTTCTACAAACCTAGGACTCCAATATGCGCTTGTGACCGAACTTAAGGTGATCCCTTCGGATACAGAAGCATGGATAAACTGGCCGTAACCAATATAGAGCCCCACATGGTTGATGACGCCATCCATTTGTGTGCTGAAAAAGAGTAAGTCGCCCACTTGGGGTGATTCTGTCAATCGCCCCAAATTTCGCATCTGGTTATAGCTGCGGGGTAGCGCCACATCGTACACCTTGCGGTAAAGATACTGAACAAAACCGGAACTATCAAATCCATCCGGCTGGTCACCATAGGTTTTATACGGAACACCCAAATAGGAGAGGCTTTCGTTGACCAGGGGATTTTCAATGCTTACGTAGCGCCGTGCTCCTGCATATTTAGATTGCCAATAATCAGCGGTGAAATAGTCGACACGCACGCCTTGTTCCTCAACAGCATGAATCATTTTGTCTTCCCCTAAATAGATGGCGTTATGGGAAATGCCGGGCCGCCACGTGTCCTTAAAAAACAGCACATCCCCCGGTTGCAACTGGTCTCGACTCACGGCTTCGCCAAAGGCCCACTGCTGCTCAGTGTCCCGGGGCAGGTAAATCTCCAGAGACTCACGAAAAACATACCTTACAAAGCCTGAACAGTCAAACCCCTCTGGTGTGGTGCCTCCAAACAGATAAGGGGCTCCCAACAGTTGATAGGCGACTGAGAAAAGGGATTCCAAGCCTTCCGGGGGCTCCACTTCTCTCAACGCATAATACCGTCTTGCTTCGGTATACCGTAAACGCCAGTAAGCTTCCTCCAAGGACTGAAGGGTAACTCCAGCGGATTGGGAAACATGGATAAACTGGTTGTTTCCTATATAGAGTCCGTTGTGGGTGACGTTGCCATCCATATTGCGGCTGAAGAAGAGCACATCTCCCGGCTCCAGCTGGTTGAGTGGAATAGGTTCGCCCACTCGAAACTGTTCCTTTACCGTTCGGGGCAGGGGAATTTTGACGTCATTAAACAGATATTGGATAAACCCTGACGGATCAAACCCCTCAGGCGTTTCTCCCCCAAATCGATAGGGCACCCCTAAAAGAGCGTGGGCCTGGGCAATCAGTTTTTCCGCCACTTCATTTTGGCCAATGGTGACGTACGCCCCATATACATAGCCGTACCTCTCATTCACTTTAATCTTATAATAGGTCCCCGTTGTGTTGACAACCATCATTTTTTCGCCTGGGGAGAGACGGCCGATCTGTTCACTGTTGGAGCTGGCTGCTACCCGCACATTAAGCCCTTTTACGCGACCGGACACATAGCCTTCTAAGCCTTCCACAAGTTTCACCAGTGGCCCGTACACATAACCGTAACCGTCCCCATAAACAATTTGATAATAGGTTTGACTGGTATCAACGATTTCAAATACATCATCATGATCGAGCCGTCCGATTTGTTCACTCCTTGATGTAGGCTCCGCACGCACATTTAAACCTCTGGCCGAATCGCTTACCGTTCCAACGGCGATCACGTCTTGCCCCGATAAGAGTTGCTCTGTTTCACCAGTGCCTAAGACCGGGACGTTTAAACCGACCAGAAAAAAGAATGCAATGATGAAACTGCTAATCCGCCGCCAAATTTTTCCCAATCTAAACCATCCTCTTAAAAGACTAAATTTAGAATCCATTCACCCGACACCTAAAAGGTGACACTTCATCAACATTATACATCAACATTTTAGAGGATAAAAAAAGGAGTATCCCCAACTTGGCTAGCGATACCGCTTCAATTCTCCACTTGGGGGATAACTCCCTTTAATCATTTTACGCAAAGGAATCCGGTTTGACCGGACCCCTGTCCAGTGTTCCTTACCCGATGGCCCCTTCCATTTCAAAGCGGATCAAACGGTTCATTTCAACGGCATATTCCATGGGCAACTCTTTAGTAAAGGGTTCAATAAAGCCCATCACAATCATTTCGGTGGCCTCTTCTTCAGAAAGGCCGCGACTCATCAGGTAGAATAGCTGCTCCTCAGATACTTTGGAAACGCTGGCTTCATGCTCCAGGGTCACATTGTTATTTAACACTTCATTGTAGGGAATGGTGTCAGAGGTGGACAGGTTATCCATGATCAGGGTGTCACATTCCACATTGGCTTTCGCTCCATCGGCTTTGCGGCCAAAATGGACCAGGCCGCGGTATGTCACTTTTCCACCATGTTTGCTGATCGATTTGGAAACGATGGTGGATGTGGTTTCCGGAGCCAGGTGATACATTTTAGCCCCCGAGTCTTGATGCTGCCCTTTTCCGGCGATGGCAATGGAGAGCACACTGCCCCTTGCTCCCCTTCCCTTCATAATCACAGCTGGGTACTTCATGGTTACCTTGCTGCCGATGTTGCCATCCACCCATTCCATAATGGCATTCTCTTCAGCGACGGCCCGCTTGGTAACCAGGTTATAAATGTTGGGCGCCCAGTTTTGGATGGTGGTGTAGCGGCAGCGGGCATTTTTCTTGACGATGATTTCAACCACGGCACTGTGCAAGGAGTTGGTGCCGTAAATGGGTGCGGTACACCCTTCCACATAATGGACAAAGCTGTCTTCATCGGCAATGATCAGCGTCCGCTCAAACTGCCCCATATTTTCGGAGTTGATCCGGAAATAGGCTTGCAGCGGCGTGTCACATTTGACCCCTTTGGGTACATAGATAAAACTGCCGCCGGACCAAACGGCACTGTTTAAGGCAGCAAATTTGTTATCGGAAGGAGGAACAACGGTCGCCCAATATTTCTTAAACAGTTCCTCATGCTCTTTTAGGGCGGTGTCGGTATCCATAAAGATAACGCCTTGCTTGGCCAGGTCTTCTTTCATATTGTGGTAGACCACTTCGGATTCATATTGAGCGGAAACACCGGCCAAAAACTTCTGTTCCGCCTCGGGGATACCCAGTTTATCAAAGGTGCGTTTAATCTCCTCAGGCACTTCATCCCACGATCTGGAGCTTCTTTCTGACGGCTTCACGTAATAAACGATCTCATTAAAATCAAGTTCAGACAGATCCCCGCCCCACATGGGCATTGGCATCGAATAAAAAATTTCCAGGGCCTTCAAGCGGAAATCAAGCATCCATTGGGGCTCGCCTTTGCGCTTGGAGATTTCTTTGACCACATCAGCCGTCAAGCCCCGCTTTATGCGGTAAACCGATATATCTCGATCGGCAAAGCCGTACTTGTATTCTCCAATATCCGGTAACTGTTTGGCCATCTTCAATACCTCCTTTGCAGGTATTATTGTTATTATACCATAATTCGGTAGCTTAAGCCGAGGAGTTGCTTTCCTTTTCTTGCTGCAGCCCCTTCTCCATCGCTTTCCAAGCCAAGGTGGCACACTTAATCCGAGCAGGAAATTTGGATACACCCCTTAAGGCTTCAATATCCCCTAAATCAAAACTTTGATCATCATAGTCATTACCCTGAATCAGATCGGAAAAGATGGCGGACAGTTGCAGGGCCTCTTCCACCGTTTTTCCTATAATCACTTCTGTCATCATGGAGGCGGATGCCAGGGAGATGGAGCAGCCCTCTCCCAAAAATTTGGCATCTTTAATCTTGCCGTCTTCCACCACCAACTGCAGTTGAATGCGATCGCCGCAGGTGGGGTTGTTCAAATTAACGGTTAGCGCCTCTTGTTCAATCTGTCCCCGGTTGCGGGGAGTTTTGTAATGATCCATGATAACCTGCCGATAAAGTTGGTCTAACTGAACCGGGTATTTACTCTCCAGAGACATCGCCAAAATACTCCTTTGTCTTGAGTAGGCCTTCCACCAGCCGATCCACATCTTCTTCCGTATTGTACAAGTAAAAACTGGCTCGGGCCGTTGCCGTCACCTTTAACCAGCGCATCAGGGGCTGGGCGCAGTGATGGCCAGCTCGTACCGCTATGCCATAGGAATCCAGCACAGTGGCCACGTCATGAGGGTGAATCTCCCCCAGATTAAAGGTGACCAGGCCTCCACGCTCTTTGGGTCCGTAAATGGTTAACCCTTTAATCTCCTCCAAGCGGTTTAAAGCGTAATCCACCAATCGCTGTTCATGCTGATGAATGGCCTCCAACCCAATCTCATTGAGAAAGTCGATGGCCGCCCCCAATCCTATTGCCCCGGCAATAATGGGCGTGCCCCCTTCAAATTTATGGGGCAGCTCTTTCCAGGTGGACTCATAGAGATCAACGGTATCGATCATCTCACCGCCAAACTCAATGGGCTCCATCTGTTCCAACAGCTCTTTGCGACCATAAAGCACCCCGATGCCGGTGGGGGCACACATTTTGTGGCCGGAAAATGCATAAAAATCAACACCTAGCTCTTGCACATTGACCGACATATGGGGCGTGCTTTGGGCGCCATCCACCACAATAACCGCCCCGTGTTGATGCGCCAACTGGGCCAGCTCAGCAATCGGGTTGATGGTGCCCAACACATTGGATACATGAGTGCAAGCCACCACTTTGGTACGATCCGTAATTTTTTGACGGGCATCGGCCATATTTAAAGTACCATCTTCATTTAAATCTATATATTTAAGGGTCGCCCCGGTTGCCTTGGCCACTTGTTGCCAGGGGATCAGATTGCTGTGGTGCTCCATGGGCGTGATCACAATCTCATCCCCTTCTTCACACACTTGCCGAGCATAACTGGCCGCCACCAAGTTTAGGGAGGTGGTGGTGCCACGGGTAAAAATGATTTCCTGGGTACTTGCTGCTCCAATAAACCGACGCACCTTTTCCCTAGCCCCTTCGTACCCTTCCGTTGCATAATTGCCCAGGGTGTGCACCCCGCGATGCACATTGGAATTATACTCCCGATAGTAGCGGTTGACGGCCTCGATCACGGCCAGCGGTTTTTGAGAAGTGGCCGCACTGTCTAGATATACCAGAGGATACCCATTGATTTCCTGCTCCAAAATGGGAAATTGCGCTTTCACCTCTTGTACATTCATGATCTAACTTTCCTTTCAATCACTTGAATCAGTTGATTTCTGATCCCTTCGATGGGCATTTTTTCCACTACGGGGTTTAAGAAGCCAAGAATGATGAGCCGCTCCGCTTCCTCCTTAGGAATGCCCCGAGACATTAGGTAATAAAGCTGCATCTTGTCAATCTGTCCCACGGAGGCGGCATGACCGGCCATCACATCATCTTCATCAATGAGCAAAATGGGATTGGCATCTCCCCGGGCATTCTCACTTAACATCAACACCCGTTCCGTCTGTTCACCATTGGCCTTGGTGGCCCCTTTTTCAATCTTGGTGATGCCGTTAAAGATGCCTCGAGCATTATCCTTCATCACGGCATGACCAATGATTTGGCCATCGCTTGCTTTACCGATATGAACCATCTTTTGAACAAAGTTTTGGGACTGATTTCCCCGGCCAACAGCCACCGACTTTGATTCGGCGGTAGAGCCATCACCGTGTAACAGGGTCAGGTTATCGGAAAGGGTATTTCCATCATGCAGCTGTCCCAAAGCCCATTCCATATGACCATCCTTTTCCACTTTGGCCCGCCGCCACACATAATTGGTGACCCCTTCGCCCAGATTGTCCAAAGCCGCAAAGGTGACACTGGCCCCAGGTCCTACATAGACCTCAGCCACATAATGGTTCACCGCTGTGCCTTCTTCCGCCCCCAACAGGTTTTCCACGTAACTCACTTTGCTTCCCGTCTCGGCCACCACCAAAATATGGGGCAAAATCCCTACATCACCCTTGGCCTGCCACCAGATGCTTTGAACGGGTACTTTTACCTCTACATTTTTAGGCACATAGAGAAAAACTCCACAATTAAATAAAGCGGTATGCACAGCCGTCAGTTTATTCTCGTTCACTTCAACCAACTGGCCCAAATAGCGACGAACCAGATCACCATGTTCTTGGACAGCTTGGTGGATATCCTTAAAAATAACGCCTTGCTCCTCCAGGTCCCGATCCACATGGGTATAGATGGGCCGGCCATTTTTATGAATCAGAACCGCTTGTGGCCCGCTCTCAGGCCCCATGAGACGCTGTACTTCTTCAGGCAATGCATCTGGCGAATTGATGGGGTTCTCATTAAAATCAAGGCTAAAATCGGTCACGTTCCAATCCCGAATAGAGGTTTTTTCCGGTTGAGGCAGCTCCAATGTTTGACTTAATTGGTAACCTTCCAGTCGCATTTGAAGAAGCCAGTCCGGTTCATTAAGCTCCTTGGATATGGTTGTAATGTAGGCTTGAGTCAATTCCGCTTTTGTTTCAACCGCCATGGCCTATCCCTCCTTTGGCCTTTTATGCTTCTTGTCCAACTGTTTCATCCACAATGCCAAGTTCTTCCTTAATGGAATCATAGCCTTCTTCTTCCAAGCGAATGGCCAGTTCAGGGCCGCCTGATTTGACGATTTTCCCTTGCATCATCACGTGCACAAAGTCGGGTTTAATGTAGTTGAGCAATCGCTGATAGTGGGTAATGATCAAAAAGCCCCGCTCCTTACTCCTCATGCTGTTAACGCCATTTGCCACCACTTTTAAAGCATCAATATCTAAACCGGAATCAATCTCATCCAAGATGCAAATCCGGGGTTCCAACATCATCATTTGCAAAATTTCATTGCGCTTTTTCTCCCCACCGGAAAAGCCTTCATTGAGGTACCGCTGGGCAAAAGCATCATCCATTTCCAGAATTTTCATCTTTTCTTCCAGCAGGCGGATAAATTTCATTAAAGAAAGTTCATTGCCAGGGCCCCGCTTCGCATTGATGGCCGTCCTTAAAAAGTCAGCTGTGGTCACTCCGCTGATCTCACTGGGATACTGCATGGCCAAGAACATTCCAGCTCGGGCTCGTTCATCCACATCCATCTCCAGCACATTTTGTCCATCCAATTCAATCGTGCCATGGGTCACTTCAAAGTGAGGGTGGCCCATTAAAGTAGCCGCCAGGGTGCTTTTTCCTGTCCCGTTAGGCCCCATAATGGCGTGAACCTCGCCGCCTTTAACATCAAGGGATAGACCTTTCAAAATCTCCTTATCCCCTACCGTTACTCTTAACTGATCTATTTTCAAATGCGGTGCTGTCATCACATATACCCTCCTTAATAACATACAGCCTCAATTCTCAATTGATTCTCAACCTCATTATTATACCTTTAAGTATAACATATGTACAAACCTCCAAAAGAAAGGCTGCCATCCATAAATATTAAAGTAATTCTCATTTAAAACCTATTTTATCATAAAAAAAAGCGGTGCTAAACCGGCAACCCCGCTCCAAACCAAACAAATGCAAAAATGGCATGGCAAATACATGTTTATTGTGGGGAGGTAAACTTTTTCTGCTGAATAAAAAAGCTCACCAAAAACAAATACTTTGTACCGAATTCACCTTTTTTTCACCATTATTGTGTCCAAAATAAGTTAGGTGATGAAAATGAATACAAAAATAAGAGAACTGGCAGGCATTAAACGAAGGAGAGGTTGTCATGGAACGGGATGTCATCAAAGAATTAAACACCTTCTTAGAAGGAAATTACATGGCCATTCGGGCTTATGAACAGTATATTGATCGCGTGGACGACTTAAAAATCAAACAGGTTTTACAGGAAATTCAGCACAATCATAAGCGCCATGCCGCCCTTGTTGCGGAGAGAATCCAAAACTTAGGTGGCATCCCAGTTGATGATGTAGGTTTTATGGGCAAAATGGCCCAATTTTTCTCCACTTTAAAGGGGAAAACAGATGATCCCACTCATATCCTGAAAGATGCTGTTGCAGGTGAACAAAGGGGAATTGAAAAATCAAAGGAGCTTCTGGACGGGGATTTAGACCCTGAAAGCTTGGCCCTTGTTAAACGCATTTTAGATACTGACCAGCAACATGTTACCTTGCTCAATCAGCTTCTTCATTAAATAACAGGA
>CALFAC010000082.1 GCA_937927935.1 uncultured Bacillaceae bacterium | reverse complement strand
AACCCATAATAATTCCAGAAATGGTTGCGGATCTTGACCTACCATCCAAATCGTCGACCAGTCAAAATGAAACCCCTAATTCTTCTTTTAATCAGTTAGTGGAACAAATCCAGCGCAGTCAACTGAGTGAATCGGAATTAAACAGTCTGAAAATTCTTTTGGACCTAAAATCTAGGAAGTGAGCATGATGTTGGAAGCGTTGCCCTTTAAACAAAAATTGATGATCATGATTGCCGTTTTAACGGCTATTTTCTTTACATCCGTCAATATGACCATTGTATCCACCGCCCTGCCCAAAATCATCTCCCATATCGGGGGCATCGACTATTATGATTTAGTTTTCAGCGTTTATATGTTAGCCACAACAGTCACCTCCATGATTACCGGCAAATTATCAGATATGTATGGACGTAAGCGATTTATCCTCTTGGGCATCGGCATATTCTCCGTGGGGTCATTACTATGTGGCCTATCTGTATCCATCATTCATTTGATCGCATTTAGACTGATTCAGGGCATTGGCGCAGGCATGATTCTCAGCTCCGCCTTTGCCACCATCGGCGAACTTTTTTCCCCTCGAGAACGAGGGCGTTGGCAAGGCTTGTATAGCACTGTTTTTGGTTTATCAAGCATTTTGGGGCCCACCATCGGGGGCTATATTGTTGATCACCTCCCTTGGCAGTGGACCTTCTGGATATTTTTACCCTTAGGCATACTGGCTTTTCTTTTTATAATCAAACTATATCCAACCCAGGCTGTTTCCCATGCTCAACAGATTGATTATGCGGGGGCCATCACCATCGCACTGTTTATCTCCTCACTGCTTATGGCCTTCTCCCTTGGCCAGAAAGTATTTCCTTGGAACTCCTGGCCCATTATCAGCCTGTTTAACCTGGCACTGGTGACCCTGATCTTATTTATCTATATTGAAACCCGAACGGAAAATCCGGTATTACCGCTATATCTATTTAGGAATAAAATATTTGCCTCCACCATGTTAGGCGGAGTGACACTGGGGGTCGGCTTTTTTGCCGCCAATATGTATATGCCTTTGTTTATCCAAGGTGTCATGGGTTCTTCAGCCACCACATCAGGCCTCTCCATTATGGGGATGACCATCGCTTTGATGTTAAGCAGCACCATAGCTGGCCAATTGATGAGCCGAACAGGAAAATATAAAGGGATCGGCTTGGTTGGTCTTACATTAGTCGCCGTTGGCTTCTTATTGCAGGCCCAACTGGAACCAGATACCCCCCTTGTACGTGTCATCTGGCAATTGATTGTTCTAGGCTTGGGCTTCGGAGCCCTCATGCCTGTGCTTCATGTGGCTGTTCAAAATGCGGTCAGTTACCGCTATCTGGGAGTAGCTACAGCTTCGATGCATACCTTTCGTCAAATGGGAGGCACGGTGGGCGTCGCCGTCATGGGGACAGTGATGGTCAATCTGATGTATAAGAAACTGGCAACCATGGAGGTTCAATCCACCCTTTTGGCCAGTCAACTTGATCTCGCCAATCCCCAAATTTTGATGGATGAAACAAAAATAAATCAGCTGTATCAAAGTGGAATGGAAAATAGTGCAGTGTTGGATCAACTCCTGATGGACTTAAGAGCTGCCTTAGGCAGCTCCCTCACCACTATTTTTCTAGGAACAGCCTGTTTATTTACCCTAACACTGATCGTGATGTCCTGCGTGAAGGAAATCCCTTTGCGCCACTCTAATCAAGAAGAACCCGATTTAAAAAGACCGGACACCCTTACCCAGTAAACACGGGGCCCGGTCATACATTGCCATTTGGTCGGCATTACATCATGAACACCTTAATTTTAAAAATCTTATTGTGAATCAGGGTAGACGGAAATCTCAATCAAGTTATGATCCGGGTCACGAAAATAAACAGATTCCATCCTTCCCAGCGCCCCCTCCCGCTCAATAGGGCCTTCCTCAATGGCAACACCATGTTTTTTCAAATGGGCGACCACTTCTGACATGGGACTTGTCGTAACCAAACATATATCTCCTGAGCCAGGGGTGGGATGTTTAGCTTTAAGGGGGACGTTCATCCCTTTTTCATGCAAATTGATGCGCTGGTTGCCAAAAGCCAATGTCTTAAAGTTTTGGCCGTATGTTTTCTCTTCCATGCCCAATACAGTGACGTAAAACTGAACCGTCCTTTGCACATCTTCTACAGTGAGCACGATATGGTCAATGCGTTCAACTTTCACCTTATCACCCTTTATCATCGTATAGTCGTTCATTTAATAAATGTTACCAAGATTATTAAATGATGACTAAATCGTATCTGGTGTAATGGGTTCCTGTCAATGCATAAGTTCTCTATTTATACGTTAATATAGATATGCCCGTTTTCCTCTTTAACTTGATACACTTTCAGCTTTTGCTTAATGGATGGGATAATGGCTTTACCCGTCTTTATATCAAACTCCCAGTGATGCCACGGACATCTTAAGACCAAAAGATCATGGCGCATGTGCAAGGTGTCAGGGTCTTCAGCAATCAAGGTTCCCGTTATACGCCCTTTACAAATTTCAGCGTGAAAGTGAGGGCATACATTTAACACGGCGTAGTAATTGTTCTGTTCCTTAAATATCCCAATTTCTCTGTTATCCACTTTAACAATCTTGGCCTTGCCTGGGGTCAGCTCTTCCGCCTTAGCCACCCATCGCCAACTCACAGCGCTCACCTCTTTAATTCAATTTATTTTTAAAACATGGGCATCATCTCTTCAAAAACTACGTTAAGTTGAAAAACTGGGCCGCATTATCATGTAAAATTTTTCTTCTGGCTGTTTCTGACAATTTTTTAGGCAGCACAGAAGGCTCATCAAAATCCCAATGGGGATAATCACTGGCAAACATCAATATGTTTTCCGCATCCATCAGTTCAAACACTTTTAACATATCTTCCTCTTTGTCTGGATCAGGCCAGGGCTGGGTGGTGAGGCGAACATGGTCGCGGATATATTCACTGGGCAATCGCTTTAACCAGG
>CALFAC010000081.1 GCA_937927935.1 uncultured Bacillaceae bacterium | reverse complement strand
TCTGGTACGCCGAGATGAAGCGCAATCTGGAGCGTTTTGAGCGGGCCGCTCGGGAAGTGGCTTTTGGGAAAATTTCGGGGGCTGTGGGCACTTTTGCCAACATCGACCCCTTTGTGGAGCGGTATGTGTGTGAAAAGCTGGGCCTTACCCCTGCCCCCATTTCCACCCAGACGCTGCAGCGGGATCGGCATGCCCATTATTTAAGCGTTTTAGCTTTGATTGCCACTTCCTTGGAGAAATTTGCGGTGGAAATCAGGGGACTGCAGAAGACGGAGATGCGGGAAGTGGAAGAGTATTTTGACCGTGGACAAAAGGGTTCCTCCGCCATGCCCCACAAGCGGAACCCGGTGGGCTCTGAAAACATCTCGGGTCTGGCCAGGGTGATCCGGGGCTACATGGTTTCAGCCTACGATAACGTGCCCCTGTGGCATGAGCGGGACATTTCCCATTCTTCAGTGGAGCGGATCATCCTGCCTGATGCCACCATCCTGCTCAACTACATGCTGAACCGCTTTGCCGGCATTGTGGAGCGGCTCACTGTCTATGAAGAAAACATGCGCCGAAACATGGAGCGCTCCTATGGCCTGATCTATTCCCAGCGGGTTTTGCTCACACTCATTAATAAGGGGTTGAAGCGGGAGGAAGCGTATGACCTGGTGCAGGCCAATGCGATGAAAGCGTGGGAGACGGGCCAGCCCTTTAAATCACTGCTGGAACAAGAGGAAGCGATTCAGAAGTGGCTGACGCCACAAGAGCTGGAACAACTGTTTGATCCCGCATACCATACCAAGCATGTTGACCTGCTCTTTAAACGGGTAGGTATAGAGTAGAAGGGCTCGTTAAAGGGCATGTTCCTTTTTCATTTACCTTTATTTTTTCATTTCACCTTTTTAAAAAGGAGTCGACAGTGATGAATCCCGCCAAAGGTGAACTCCTTTATGAGGGGAAAGCCAAAAAGATTTATGCCACAAACCAGCCTGAGCTGTTTTGGGTGGAGTACAAGGATGCGGCCACCGCTTTTAACGGGGAGAAGCAGAGCACCATTGCCGGCAAAGGACGCCTTAACAATCTGATTAGCGCGGCTCTTTTTCAGTATTTAACGCGGGAAGGCATCCCCAACCATTTTGTTTCCGTTATTTCTGATCATGAGCAGCTGGTGCGCCAGGTGACCATTCTCCCCTTGGAGGTGGTGGTGCGCAATGTGGTGGCCGGTAGCCTTGCCCGCCGACTGGGCCTCAAAGAAGGGGAACCCCTCTCCCGTCCTATCTTGGAGTTTTATTACAAGGATGATGATCTGGGGGATCCCCTTGTCACCGAAGAGCACATTGACGCGTTAGGCTTGGCGAAGCCCAAAGATTTGCAAGAAATAAAACAGCTTGCTCTAGAAGTTAACCGCCTTTTGAAAAAGTTTTTTGAGGAGCGCAACGTGATCCTGGTTGATTTTAAGCTGGAATTTGGCCAGACCAAAGAGGGCCAGTGGCTGGTGGCCGATGAGATTTCGCCCGATACCTGCCGCCTCTGGGACAGCCAAACCAAAGAGAAGCTGGATAAGGATCTTTTCCGCTTTGACTTGGGCAGTCTGGAGGAAGGGTATGAAGAGATTTTACGGCGGGTCAAACCGTCAATTAACCCTTAACTATATGCCTGGAGGGAAACATGATGAAACCATCTGATCAGGAACACCGTGCCGTGGAACCCACCCCCGAAGCCATTGAAGCTGAGAAATTGTATGCCCAGATGGGCTTGACCGACGCTGAATATGAGCGGATCAAAACGCTTTTGGGCCGTCGACCCAACTATACGGAAACAGGCCTGTTTAGTGTCCTGTGGTCGGAACACTGCAGCTACAAACATTCCAAGCCCGTGCTGAAGCTTTTTCCCACGGAAGGTAAGCAGGTGCTGTTGGGACCTGGCGAAGGGGCAGGGGTGGTCGATATTGGCGATGGCAAAGCCCTTGTCTTTAAAATGGAATCCCATAACCATCCCTCAGCGGTGGAACCGTATCATGGTGCGGCCACAGGGCTGGGCGGCATTATTCGGGACGTCTTTTCCATAGGGGCCCGCCCCATCGCCCTTTTAAATTCCCTTCGTCTAGGGGAGTTAACCGAATCCCGGGTCAAACATCTGTTTAAGCATATTGTGGCCGGCATGGCCGATTACGGCAATGGTGTGGAAGTGCCCACCGTTGGTGGGGATATCTATTTTGACCCCAGCTATACGGATAATCCCCTGGTCAATGCCATGTGCGTCGGTCTGATCAACCATGAAGATATTCAGCGCGGTCTGGCGAAAGGCATAGGCAACCTGGTGGTGTATGTGGGGGCAGAGACCGGACGGGATGGCATTCATGGCGCCACCTTTGCCTCCGAAGAGTTATCCGATGCTGCAGAGCCAAAGTCCTCGGTGCCCATGGGGGACCCCAAGCTGGAAAAACGAGTGCTGGAAGCTTGCCTGGAGTTGATGGAGAAGGGGCTACTGGTGGGTATCCAGGATATGGGGGCGGCCGGTTTAACTTCCTCCAGTGCCGAGATGGCGGCCAAAGCGGGGACAGGAATAGAGCTTAATCTGGATGCGGTTCCCCAAAAGGAGCCGGGCATGACCGCTTATGAGATGATGCTTTCCGAAACACAGGAGCGAATGCTGATCGTGGTGGAACCTGAGCGGCTTGAAGAGGTGGAGGCCATTTGCCGCAGATGGGATGTGCCTTGTGCGGTGGTGGGCCGAGTGATTGCCGAAAGACAGCTCAGGGTGCTCCATCAGGGTGAGGTGAAAGCGGATGTGCCGGTAGCCAGTCTGGTGGATGAGGCGCCGGTCTATCAGGCCCAGGCTAAAACCCCTCAGTATTACCTTCGCTTTCAGGAAACGGCTCCTGTCAAGCTGGAAGTGGACGATTACGGGGCGGTGTTACATCAGCTGCTGGCCTCTCCCACCGTGGCCCACAAAGGTTGGGTGACCCGTCAGTTTGAAAACAATCCGGTGACTGGCACGGCGCTTCATTCCGGCTCGGCGGCAGCGGTGGTGAGCCTAACGGATTCTAACAAAGCGATCGCCTTAACCTCCGATTGCAATACCCGTTACGTCTATCTGGATCCTTTTCAAGGAGGAGCGATTGCGGTGGCTGAAGCAGCCCGCAACATCGTCTGTTCAGGCGGAAAGCCGCTTGCTCTCACCAACTGTTTAAACTTTGGCAGTCCTGAAGATCCGGAAATCTTCTGGCAGCTACAAGAGGCGGTGCGAGGGATGAGCGCAGCTTGCCGCATGTTGAATACCCCCGTCATCTCCGGCAATGTGAGCCTGTACAATGAGACGGGCGGGCAGGCCGTATACCCCACGCCCATGGTGGGGATGGCCGGCCTGATTGAAGAGGAGAGCCATATTACCCCAGTGGGGTTTCAAGAGGAGGGCCATGTCATTGTCCTGTTAGGGGAGACCAAAGAGGAGTTTGGTGGTAGCGAGCTGCAAAAACTGCTCACCCAAACCATTAGTGGCCGTCCGCCCCAGCTCGATCTGGAACGGGAAAAAGCGGTGCAAGAAGTGGTATTGTCCGCCATTCGAAGAGGCTGGCTCGCTTCTGCCCATGATCTGTCGGAAGGGGGATTGGCGGTGGCTCTGGCTGAAGCCTGCTTGGCAGCTCATAAAGGGGCACAGCTTTCCATCAGCACCTCTCTCACACCGACAGCCCTCCTCTTTTCAGAGAGTCAATCCCGAATACTGGTTAGTCTACCCCAACACCATGTGGATGAACTGATCCAGCATGCCGCAGCGCATCAGGTTCAGGCTGTGGTAATTGGACAGGTGACAGAGGATAGCCGTTTAACCATCGAGGTCAATGATCAGCGGGTGATTGATGAAACCCTTGATGCCCTGGATCGGTCCTGGAGGGAGTCCATTCCATGTCTTATGACGAATTGATGCTTGATAAACTAAATGAAGAGTGTGGGGTGTTTGGCATCTATGGACACCCCCGGGCCCCTGAGCTTACTTACTACGGGTTGCACGCTTTGCAACACAGAGGACAGGAAAGCGCCGGAATCGCCGTCTCCGATGGGGAGCAAATGGTGCACCACAAAGGGATGGGGCTGGTTACCGATGTGTTTAACACCGAGCGTCTCACCAGTTGGAAAGGCCATCAGGCGATCGGCCATGTTCGCTACACCACCAACGGTCACAACAGCATCCGAAACGCCCAGCCCCTCATCTTCAATTTCCGGATGGGCACGCTGGCTCTAGCCCATAATGGCAACTTGGTCAATGCTCATCAGATTAAGCGCTATTTGGAACGGCAAGGTTCCATCTTTCAAACCACCAGCGATACGGAAGTGGTGGCTCACCTGATTGCCCGTTCCGCCTATGATGAGATCGATCAGGCGGTCAAAGAAGCATTAAGCATGGTTAAAGGGGCTTACGCTTTGCTGATTGCCACCGAAAACACTTTGATCGCCGCCCTGGACCCTAACGGATTGCGCCCTTTATCCATTGGCAAGCTGGGGGAGAGCATCGTCTTTTCTTCCGAAACGTGCGCTTTTGATGCCATTGGGGCAGAATATGTGCGGGAAATGGAGCCAGGCGAGCTGGTGGTGGTTGATCAGCAGGGGATGCGCAGCCAGCAACTGACCAAAAAAGGGCAGCGCCGGGTGTGCAGCTTTGAATACATCTATTTTGCCCGGCCGGACAGCAACATTAACGGCATCAACATCCATTTATGCCGCAAGGCACTGGGCAAAAAGTTGGCCGAGGAAGCCCCGGTGGAGGCGGATGTGGTGACGGGGGTGCCAGACTCCAGTATCTCGGCGGCCATCGGCTATGCGGAAGCCACAGGCATTCCCTATGAGATGGGCCTGATTAAAAACCGGTACGTGGGGCGCACCTTTATTAAGCCCACCCAGGAGCTCAGGGCGCAGGGGGTGCGGATGAAGTTAAGCCCCGTTCGAAAAGTGGTGGAAGGCAAGCGGGTGGTGATGATTGATGATTCCATTGTGCGGGGGACCACCTCCAGCCGGATTGTGCGCATGCTAAAAGAGGCTGGAGCGGCTGAGGTGCATGTGCGCATCAGCTCCCCTCCCGTCCTTTATCCTTGCTATTACGGTATCGATACATCCACCCGGGACAAATTGCTGGCGGTCAACCGCACGTTGGAAGAGATGCGGCAGGTGATTGATGCCGATTCCCTGGCATTCCTAAGTTTGGAAGGGATGCTGGAAGCCATTGGTCGCCCGGAAGGGGACCTTAATCACGGCCTTTGCTTGGCCTGTTTTACCGGCCGCTACCCCACGGAAATCTATGACGAGGCTTAAGAAAACGAGGCTTAAGATGAGACTTAAGGGGACGAGACATAAAAAATGATGAGGCGTCAAAAGGAAGTGACACAATGAGCGAGGCATATCGGCAGGCGGGGGTAAACTTATCCAGCGGATACGAAACGGTGCGACGCATCAAACCCCATGTGGAGCGAACCAGACGCAAAGAGGTTTTAGGGAGCCTGGGGGGATTTGGCGGTCTGTTTGAAATCCCCTGGGAGCGCTACACCCAGCCTGTTCTGGTGTCGGGGACCGATGGGGTAGGCACCAAACTGAAGCTGGCTTTTGAGCTGGATCAACATGATACCATCGGCATCGATCTGGTGGCCATGTGTGCCAATGACATTGTCGTTTCAGGGGCGGAGCCCCTCTTTTTCCTGGATTACCTGGCCTGTGGAAAGCTGGATCCCGATCAGGCGGAAGCGGTGGTGGCCGGCATTGCCGAAGGGTGTCTTGCGGCCGGCTGCGCCCTGGTCGGGGGTGAAACAGCGGAGATGCCGGGTTTTTACCCTGAGGGCGAGTATGATCTGGCTGGGTTTTGCGTCGGCATAGTGGAAAAGGAAAAGCTGATCACCGGAGAGCGCATCCAACCGGGCGATGTGTTGATCGGGCTTGCCTCCAGCGGGGTGCACAGCAACGGCTTTTCCCTGGTGAGATGCGTCCTGCAAAAAGCGGGCGTCAGCTTAAACGAGGTGGTGCCTGAGGTGGACCCTGAGCGGCCATTGGGCCAGGTGCTGCTGGAGCCGACGCGCATCTATGTTAAGCCCGTTTTGAAGCTTATTGACCGCTTCACGGTGAAAGGCATGGCCCACATTACCGGTGGCGGCATGGTGGAAAATATCCCCCGCATGCTACCGTCTTCATGCCGAGCCATTGTTAACCGGACCCGCTGGCAGCCAGCTCCGTTGTTTGACTGGCTGGCCACCGTGGGTCAGATACCCAAGGAGGATATGTACCAAACCTTCAATATGGGCATCGGCTTTGTGCTGGCGGTACCGCCAGAGGAGACGGAAGCGATCCTGCAGGCTCTGCGGGAAATGAAGGAGCACCCTGTGGTGATTGGTCGGGTTGATGAGGGAAACCAGGATCTGGTTTGGGAGGAAGAGGCTGATGACTAAGAAAAGACCGGCCCGGGTCGCCGTCTTTGCTTCTGGAAACGGCTCAAACTTTGAAGCCATCATGGAAAACTGGCAGAAGACGGGGTTTGATCAAGGCCAAGTGGTGCTGGTCATCTGTAACAAGAAAGAGGCAGGCGTGTTAAAACGGGCCGAAAAATGGCAGGTGCCTGCCTATACCTTTCTTCCGGCAGAGTACGCCGATAAAAACCAGTATGAACAAGCCATTTTAAACACGTTGGAGACCTATGAAATCGATTTTATCGTGTTGGCCGGTTACATGCGTCTATTGGGCCCGGTTCTGCTCAAACCGTACGCTGGCCGCATCGTTAATTTGCATCCCTCTCTGCTCCCGGCCTTTCCAGGTAAAGATGCCATCGGTCAGGCGCTGGAACATGGCGTCCGAGTGAGCGGGATCACCATTCATTTTGTGGATGAAGGGATGGATACCGGGCCCATCATTTATCAGGAAGCGGTTGTGCTTGAACCTGATGAGACCCGGGAAAGCTTAACAGCCAAGATTCATGCCGTTGAACATCGGGTATATCCTGAAATCATTAAAGCCTGTTTGCAAGGACAAGCGGTGTTGGAAGGGAGACGAGTCAAGTGGCTGCAACCGCCATTAAGCGTGCACTGATCAGTGTATCGGATAAAACGGGCCTCATTCCTTTTGCCCAAGGGTTGGCTGAACAGGACATCGAGCTGATTTCCACGGGAGGCACTGCCCGTGCGTTGAAGGATGCAGGTCTTACGGTTAAAGAGGTGGCAGAGATCACCGGTTTTCCGGAAATTTTGGACGGTCGGGTGAAAACCCTTCATCCCCGCATCCACAGCGGGATTTTGGCTGTGCGGGATAAAGAGGAGCACCAGCGTCAGCTGGAAGAACACCACATCACCCCCATCGATCTGGTGGTGGTCAACCTGTATCCCTTTGCCGAAACCATTGCCCGTCCCGACGTTACCTTTGAGGAAGCGATAGAAAACATTGATATTGGAGGGCCATCCATGGTCCGGGCGGCAGCCAAAAACCATGCCTATGTCACCATTGTGGTGGACCCGGTCGATTATGAGCCGGTTTTGGCTGAACTCAAAGAGAAGGGCCAGATTTCTTCCGAGCTGCGTCGCAGGTTAGCCGCCAAGGCGTTCCGCCATACGGCGGGCTATGATGCCTTAATTGCCCAGTATCTTTCTGAACAGGCTGGGGAACGTTTCCCGGAGCGCCTCACCCTCACTTTTGACAAAGTGCAAACGTTACGTTACGGCGAAAACCCTCATCAGGAAGCCGCTTTTTATCAGGAACCGCTGGCCCGTCAGTCAGGCATTGCCCAGGCTGAGCAGCTGCATGGGAAAGAACTGTCTTACAACAATATCAATGATGCCGATGCCGCCCTCCAGTTGGTGAGGGAATTTGAAGAGCCGGCCGTGGTGGCCATCAAGCATACCAACCCCTGCGGCGTCGGTTTGGGAAGCACTTTGGCCGAAGCGTTTCAAAAAGCGTATGAGGCGGATCCCGTCTCCATCTTTGGGGGCATTATTGCGGTGAACCGTCCCGTTGACCAGGCTGTGGCCGACAGGATGGCGGAGCTCTTTTTAGAGGTGATCATCGCCCCTGATTTTACGCCGGAAGCCCTGGACCGTCTCACCCAAAAGAAAAATATCCGTTTGCTGAAACTGGATGTAAACGGAGGAGAGAACCACCAGGTGCAGCTGGTCCGCTCTGTCACAGGCGGTCTCTTGGTTCAGGAGGCCGATTTTGGCCAGCTTAACGAAGAAGAGCTTAAGGTGGTAACCCAAAGGGCTCCCAGTGAAGCGGAATGGGAACAGCTCTTCTTTGCCTGGAAAGTGGTGAAGCATGTGAAATCCAACGCTATCGTGCTGGCTAAAGATGGGCAAACCCTTGGGGTGGGGGCTGGCCAGATGAACCGGGTGGGAGCCGCCCGCATCGCCATTGAGCAGGCGGGAATGAAAGCGAAGGGAGCGGTGCTTGCTTCCGATGCCTTTTTCCCCATGAAAGATACGGTGGAAGAAGCGGCCAAAGCGGGCATCTCGGCCATTATCCAGCCCGGTGGCTCCATACGGGATGAGGAATCGATACAGGAAGCGGATCGCCACGGCATCGCCATGGTCTTTACCGGCATGCGCCACTTTAAACATTAAGCCTGTGTAGGAAAGATTACGCCATGTAGGGGGAATGGGGATGAATTTCTTGGTCATCGGTCAAGGGGGCCGGGAACACGCGCTGGTCTGGAAGCTAAAGCAGAGCAAGCGGGTGAATAAAGTATACTGTGCTCCGGGCAATGGAGGAACGGCTCAGTTGGCCGAAAATGTTCCATTGGCGGAAACCGATGTGGACGAACTGGTTCGCTTTGCGAAGGAGAAAGGGATCGATTATACCATTGTGGGACCGGAAAATCCTCTGTTGGCCGGCATTGTGGATGCTTTTCGGGCGGAAGGGCTGGCCATCTTTGGCCCTTCCCAAAAAGCGGCTTTAATCGAGGGAAGCAAATCATTCGCTAAAGAGCTGATGAAGGCCTATAACATTCCTACAGGAAAATATGAAGTGTTTACCGAACTGGAGGAGGCCTTAGCCTATCTGGATCGGCAAGAGGCTCCCATCGTGGTGAAGGCCGATGGGCTGGCCGCAGGTAAAGGGGTGACGGTGGCCCACACAATCGAGGAAGCCAAAGCAGCGGTTCAGGCCATGATGGCCGAGAAACGGTTTGGAGAAGCGGGCAGCAAAGTGGTGATTGAGGAATACCTTAAGGGGGAAGAACTCTCCCTGATGGCTTTTGTCGCTGGGGACGTGGTGGTGCCCATGATCCCAGCTCAAGACCATAAGCCGGTTTTTGATGGGGATCAAGGCCCCAATACGGGAGGGATGGGGGCTTATGCACCGGTCACCCATTTTGAGCCCCACCTGATCGATCAGGCGGTGGAAAAGATTTTAAAGCCGGCAGCGAAAGCCTTGGTCAAGGAAGGGCGCCCCTTTCAGGGTGTGCTGTATGGCGGATTGATGATGACGGCAGCTGGGCCCAAAGTGATCGAATTTAACGCCCGTTTTGGCGATCCGGAAACCCAGGTGGTGCTCCCCCTTCTCAAAACCGATTTGGTGGATATTGTGGAAGCGGTATGCCATAACCGACTGGATGAGTTTACCATTACCTGGCATCAACAGGCTGCCATCACCGTGGTGGCCGCTTCTCAAGGCTATCCCGGCCCGTATGAAACGGGAAAGCCGATTACCGGCCTAGAGGAGTGGCAGCATCAGGAAGATATTATTTTCTTTCAGGCGGGAACCAAACTGGAAGAAGGAAACTTGGTCACCAGCGGGGGGAGGGTGTTTAGCGTCACGGCCGTGGCTGATACCCTTGATTTAGCTCGGGATAAAGCCTACAATGTCCTTAACAGCGTCTCCTTTGAAGGAATGCATTATCGGACGGATATTGGCCACAAAGCGCTACGCCCTTAAGCTGTGCCTGTAGAAAAGAGGATAAGCGATGAAACTGTTAGCAAAAGGATGGAACCAGCCCTACCTGTTGCTGATACTGGCCACCCTGTTTTGGGGTGGCAATGCAGTGGTAGGGCGATTTTTAGCAGGTTCAGTTCCGCCAGTTACCATTTCAGCGACCCGTCTCACCATTTCCGTTCTTGTTTTTACCCCTTTCGTGATTCAACTGTTGCGTCAAGATTGGGAGCAGGCCAAACGCCATTGGGGAGGCATCGTGGCCGCTGCCATCACCGGTGTGATTGGCTATAACCTGTTAATCTACTGGGCCTTAAACTATACCACGGCCATCAATGCCACATTAATTAATAGCACCAGTCCCCTTTTTATCGGTTTATTGGCTTACCTGTTTTTAAAGGAGAGACTAACGGCCCGTCATTTTCTTTCCATCGTGGTTTCCATGGCGGGCATTATGTGGGTTGCCTCCCAAGGGTCTTTGGAGCGACTCCTGAACCTGGACTTTAACCGGGGGGACCTGATCATGCTGGTGGCTGTCTTTTCCTGGGCCATTTATTCCGTGATTATTCCCAAAATTAGCCATCATTTTTCTCCTTTTTCTCTGTTTGGTTACTGTTTGGCCACCGCCTTTTTGATCTCCGTTCCCGCCGCCATCGTGGAACTTCAATTTAAAACCATCCAAACATTCGGGTTTCAGGAACTGTTGGCGGTTCTATATCTCGGTATCTTCCCATCCCTGTGCTCTTTTATATTTTGGAATCGGGCCTCCACGATGGTGGGCCCATCCAAATCTTCGCTCTTTCTCAATTTAACGGCGGTATTTGCTGCGCTACTCGGTTTTATCATCCTGGGTGAACGGTTAACGGTCGCCCAGGTGATCGGCGGTCTCCTGGTTTTCCTGGGGGTGTTTATCTCCAGTTCGGCCCGTTCAGAGGGTGGTTTGCAACCCGCAAAGAAAAGTGTTCAAATAAACAGGAATGTGTTAAAGTAAAAACATGCTCATCTGTTTTGGCAGTCAAAAGTAAACGAAGACTGCCTTTTTTCCATGCTATAAAGAGGGGATGAAATATGTGGAACGTGCAAGGAAGCTGTTCTGGTTATTTTGTTTAACTTTACTGTTTTTAACAGCATGTAGCCAGGATAAGCCGCCTCAAAATGAGCCGGAGGAAGAGCAACCCGGGCCGATTGAAACGGGGACGGACGAAGAGGAGAGGGAAGCACGTCCGGTTGCGCCTTTAACCGGGATGGTTGTGGATGAGCCCATTGAACGACGCATCATTGGGGTAATGATTGATAATGCGGGTCCGGCCCGCCCTCAATCAGGTTTGGGACAGGCCGATATGGTATACGAGATTTTGGCGGAAGGGGACATTACCCGCTATCTGGCCCTGTTTCACAGTGAGATTCCCGATGTGATCGGTCCGGTGAGAAGCTTGCGACCCTATTATCTTGATATTGCCAGGGGCTATGATGCGATCATTGCCCATGCCGGTGGGTCGCCGGCAGCTAAGGAAGAAGTGGATCGAACAAGTTATCCTTCTATCGATGGGACCCGCAGCGGCGGTTTTGCCTTTTATCGGACGGATCATCGTCGAGCACCCCACAATCTATATATCGGGCGGGAGAAGCTCCTGGAAGGCGAGGAACGCTTTGGTTACAATAAGGACTATTCCCTTCCCAAGTTTACCTTTGCTGAGGAAGGGGCGGAGCCAGACGGCAAGCAAGCGACCCAGGTCACGATCAAGTATGCGGGCAGCTACCAGGTGGCATATGAGTATGATGCTGCTCAAGGGCTGTACACCCGTTACGTTAAAGGAGAGGCCCATACCGATGAACAGACCGGTGAGGCCATTGTGGCCAGCAACGTGCTGGTGATTGAGACGGGCCACCAGGTGATTGATAACGCTGGCCGCCGGGTCGTTGATGTGAGTGGTGAAGGACGAGGCTATCTCTTTCAACGGGGCAAGGTGCAGGAGATCACCTGGAAAAACGTGGACGGACTGATCCGCCCCATGATTAATGGAGAAGAGGTGCCACTGTATCCGGGCCCCACTTGGGTGAACATTATTCCTGACCAGCCGGGGCTAGAGACAAACGTGACCTATTCTCAGGAAACTCCCTAAGGGGAATGGAAACCCTTTTAATGTAGAATAAGAAGAAAAACAATCAAAACAGCTGGCAGCTGCCGCTAGGGGGGATTGGTGTGCAACTGGATCGGATTCGGGGACGGGAATTGGATCAATTATTTCAAGCCATTTTAAACTTGAAAACCATGGATGATTGTTATCGTTTCTTTGATGATTTATGTACGGTAAACGAAGTGAAGGCGCTAGCCGTTCGGCTGGAAGTGGCCCGTATGATTAAAGAGGGTTACACGTATCAACAGATTGAACAGCAAACCGGGGCAAGCACAGCCACCATCTCCCGGGTGAAACGCTGCTTGTATTATGGCACCCAAGGTTTAAAGCAGGCCCTGGACCATATCAGTCAAAATACGGGGCAGGATAGTCCTCAAGATCAAGACGACCCGATGAGCTCCTCATGAAGAGGAGCGTTTCTTTTTGTTCAGCATCTCTTCTGCTATAATCTACTTGTACGTGGAAAGGACGGCGTTTAAATGCTAGATTGGTCAGCGTGGCGCCATCTGTTTAAGCTTGATCCGGACAAGCCCATATCTGATGAGGCCCTGGAGGCCATCTGTTTATCAGGTAGCGATGCCATCGTGGTGGGCGGCACCCAGAACATTCGCTATCAGCAGGTGGCCGATCTCTTATCCCGCATCAGGCGTTATCCCATTCCCTGCCTGTTGGAAGTTTCCGAGGCTGAAGCGATTGTGCCCGGCTTTGACCATTACCTGATTCCCTTCGTCCTTAATGGAGAAAATCCGGACTGGTTTTTAAAACCTCATGTTGAAGCGATCAAACGGTTCGGTGCCCTCATCCCCTGGGAACAGCTGACCCCAGTGGGTTATTGTGTCCTTAATCCCCATTCCGCCGTTGCTCGGCTCACCCACAGCCGCACAGCACTGGATGCCGATGATGTGCTCGCATATGGCCGCTTGGCCGCTCATCTGCTTCGTTTCCCCATCTTTTATTTGGAGTACAGCGGGACCTGGGGCGATGCCCAACTGGTTGGCACAGTGGCTCAAGAGCTCAAACGGGAAAGCAGCATTCATCTCTTTTACGGCGGGGGGATTACTAACCGGGATCAGGCCGAACAGATGTTGCAAAGTGCAGATACCGTTGTGGTGGGCAACATTATTTACACCGATTTAAAACAGGCTTTAGAGACCGTTCCAAAAAAGAACAATAATCAAGTAGGAAAAGACCAATAATCACTTAGGGTAAGAGAAAGCCATTATGGAAGCCATTATTTTAACAGCAGGGGCACAAAGGACTGCATCTCGTTTAGAAAGGGGGACATTTTGTGTCACCATCCATGGAGGAAACACTGTTGGCCGGCATGAATGAGCAGCAGCGCGAAGCGGTGTTAACCACCGATGGCCCCCTCTTAATCATGGCTGGGGCAGGCAGTGGTAAAACCCGGGTGATCACCCACCGCATCGCCTATCTATTAGCTGTAAAAAAAGTTTCACCTTATAATATCCTGGCCATCACCTTTACCAATAAAGCGGCTCGAGAAATGAAAGAGCGGGTGGAACAGCTGGTGGGTCCTCAGGCAGAAGAGATCTGGATTTCCACCTTTCACAGCTTGTGCGCTCGCATCCTGCGCCGGGATATTGACCGCCTGGGATATGACCGTCACTTTACTATTTTAGATACCCAGGACCAACTGGCCGTGATCAAGGAGTGCCTCAAGCAGCTCAATCTGGATGAAAAACGGTTTAATCCTCGAAGTCTACTAAGCAGCATTTCAGCCTATAAGAATGAGCTAAAAACGGCTGAACAGGTCAGCCAGTTAACCGGTAATTTTTATGATGAAATTGTGGCTGATGTATATGCGGCTTATGAAAAGATGCTAAGGGATAACTCCGCCCTTGATTTTGACGACCTGATCATGAAGACGGTGGAGCTGTTTAAAACGGTTCCGGATGTGCTGGACTTCTATCAGCGCAAGTTTCAATATATTCATGTGGATGAATACCAGGATACCAACCGGGCCCAGTACCAGTTGGTTAAACTGTTGGCCGCCTTCCACCGCAATCTGTGCGTGGTTGGGGACCATGATCAATGTTTAGTGCCCGATACAAAAGTGGTCACCCCCGAGGGAACGAAACAGATCGGGGAAATTAAAGAAGGGGATTTTATTATCTCAGCTTGTGGTTGGGGTGAAACTTCGCCTGCTCAAGTTGAGAAAGTGTTGACCAAGGAATATTCAGGTCCGATCGTCAAGCTGAGGACAAGATGTGGCCATGAGCTTTTGGCGACACCCAATCACCTGATGTTTGGCAAACTAACCCACTCTCCCAACCTGTTTTACATCTATCTCATGTACAAAAAAGGGAAGGGCTACCGCATCGGGATGACGCGTGGTGTTAGAAGCGGCCATGAGCGGGGGACCATCGTTTCCGGTTTACAGATCAGAACCAATCAGGAAACAGCTGACAAATTATGGATCATTGCCACCACCGACAATGAGGAGCAGGCCCATTATCTGGAGCAATACTTTGCGTTTAAATACGGGATTCCCACCACCGTTTTTCATGTGCGGGGCAGGAGGATGGCTTTAAACCAGGAATCGATTGATCGTCTCTTTAACGAGATTGACACCGAACAGCGGGCGCAACAATTAATGGAGGATCGGCTCATCTTTGAAGAGTATCCCCATTATCGGGCCGGGGCTGTGACGAGAGAGGGCGTGGCCCGCAAAAAAGTGGCTTTTGTCATGTTTGGGGATCTGCGTAAATACCAGGGTCGGACGTGGAGAGATCATCGGATTCAACTGATCACCTCCGATTTAGAGCTGAAGGCCAAGGCCCTAGGCGTCCAATTCCCCGCTAGAGATGGAGCCCGGGGAACCTGGCGGGTGGAAACGGCTCGCAAATCTTATACGGAAGGCATGGCCTATGTAAAACGTCTGGCAGCCCTGGATGATCTGGAACTGGATTATAGGGCCAGGCTGTCAGATGAAAAAGGGGAAGGCAAATCATATCTGTTTTTGCCTGCTGCCCACATCCATGAAGGCATGCTGATTCCGGTGAACCAGGATGGAAAGATCGTGGCCGATGAAGTGGTGGAACGGGAAATCATTGAATATGAAGGTCCCGTCTATGATTTATCCGTTCCTAATTTCCACAACTATATAGCCAACCAGATTGTGGTTCACAACTCCATCTACCGCTGGCGCGGGGCCGATATCAGCATCATCTTATCCTTTGAAGAGGATTACCCTGATGCTCAGGTGATTAAACTGGAGCAAAACTATCGCTCCACCAAGCGCATTTTGGAAGCGGCCAATGAAGTGATCAAGCACAATGTCTCCCGCCGGGAGAAAAAGCTGTGGACCGCCAATCCGTTAGGAAACAAAATTAAATATTACCAGGCCCAAAATGAACACGATGAAGCTTACTTTATCACCCGGCAGATTGTGCAGGAGGTAGAAGGGGGCCGCAACTACCGCGACTTTGCTGTCCTGTACCGGACCAATGCCCAGTCCCGGGTCCTGGAAGAGGTGTTTGTGAAAGCCAACATCCCCTATCGAATAGTGGGCGGCGTCAAATTCTATGAACGGAAAGAGATTAAAGATATTTTGGCTTATTTGCGTCTGATTGCCAATCCTAATGATGAGATCAGCTTTCGGCGGATCGTCAATGTGCCCAAGCGGGGGATCGGCCAGACCACCCTGGATAAGCTGGCCGCTTACGCCGCCGAACGGGAGATATCCCTCTTTAAGGCTTTGGAGGAGCTGGATCAGATCGGCCTGCAGAAGCGGGCCCAAAATCAGTTGGCCCGCTTTCAGGAGCAAGTTAAGCAATGGGCCAAACAGGCGGAATACTTAGCGGTGAGCGAACTGACGGAGCTGGTTTTGGAAGAGACCGGCTACAAGGAGGCTCTGCTTCAGGAAGGCACGTTGGAAGCCAAGAGCCGTCTGGAAAACGTGGAAGAGTTTTTAAGCGTCACCTTGGAATTTGAAAAGAAAAATGAAGAACAGTCTTTGCCCGCCTTTTTGGATGAGATCGCCCTGGTGACTGACTTGGATCAGCTGGATGAGGGGGAACAGACCAATGCGGTGACCCTGATGACCCTCCATGCCGCCAAGGGATTGGAGTTTCCCGTGGTGTTTATCGCCGGGATGGAAAACAATCTGTTTCCCCACAGCCGCTCCGCATTGGATGAAGAGGAATTGGAAGAGGAACGGCGCCTGGCCTATGTGGGCATCACCCGGGCTGAAGAAGAGCTGTATCTGACCAATGCCCGACTGCGCACCATCTTCGGTCAGACGGTAAGCAATCCTCCTTCCTGCTTTATCGATGAATTGCCTGAGGAACATGTGGAGGTTATTCCAGGACCAGGATCTATGTTGGGCACCAATGGCGGGATTATGGCCTCCTCCGCAATAGACGGAGAGGCTGGATCCAGCCTCTCTTCCAGACGACCATCTGCCCGTCACTGGACGGCACAAAGGACAGGCTTATCGGCAAGCGAAGATAAGAGGGGGGTTGGATCTGAACCGGATGGGGAACTCTCCCAACTTAAGGCAGGGGATAAGGTGCGCCACGCCAAATGGGGTATCGGCACCATCGTCAGTATAAAAGGGGAAAAGGACGATTTGGAACTGACCATCGCTTTTGATCCTCCCATCGGACTGAAGCGCGTCTTAGCCTCCTTCGCTCCCATTTCAAAGGTGAATTGATCCACCCTGAGCGGTAAATCGACCTTTATCGGGGAAAAGAGAGGGATGAAGAGTGAACAAGGAAGAAGCTCGCGAGCGGATCAACGAGCTGTGTGAGCAAATTGAAAAGCATAACTATCACTATTATGTGTTGGACAACCCCCTCATTTCAGACCAGCAGTATGATGCCTTAATGCAGGAACTGATCCAACTGGAAGAAAAATATCCCGATTTAAAACGGGAGGACTCCCCCACCCAGCGGGTGGGTGGAGCCCCCCTCCCCTATTTTGAAAAAGTGGAACATGAATATCCGATGCTGAGCCTGGCCAATGCCTTTAATGAGCAAGATGTGCGGGATTTTGACCGCAGGGTGCGTCAGGGGCTTTCTCCAGGGGAGCCGGTGCAATATGTGTGTGAGCTGAAGATTGATGGCCTGGCGGTCTCCTTGCGCTATGAGCAGGGGCGCTTTGTGCGAGGGGCCACCCGCGGCGACGGGGTGACGGGGGAAGATATCACCCAAAATCTGAAAACGGTGCGCTCCATCCCATTGCGCCTTACCGAAGCGGTGGATCTGGAAGTGCGGGGTGAAGCGTATCTGCCCAAAGGGGAGTTTGAACGAATTAACCGGGAGCGGGCGGAACAAGGCTTGGAGCTGTTTGCCAATCCCCGCAATGCGGCCGCCGGCTCACTGCGCCAGCTGGACCCTAAAATAGCGGCCCAGCGCAAACTGGATATTTTTCTGTATAGCGTGGCCTATTTATCAGATAACAGTGCAAAGACCCACCATGAGGCGTTAGCCAGACTGGATCAACTGGGCCTTAAAACCAATAAAGAGCGCATTGTGACCTCTGATCTGGATGAAGTGATGCGCTTTGTGCAGCATTGGACGGAAAATCGGGCCAGTCTCCCCTATGAAATTGACGGCATCGTGATCAAGGTGGACGACTATGACCAGCAGCGCCGCCTAGGCAGCACGGCCAAGAGCCCCCGCTGGGCGATCGCCTATAAATTTCCAGCGGAAGAGGCGGTCACCATCTTAAAAGGCATTGAGGTGAATGTGGGGCGCACCGGAGTGGTGACGCCAACAGCCCTGCTGGAGCCGGTCACGTTAGCGGGCACCGTGGTGAAGCGGGCTTCTCTGCATAATGAGGATCTGATCCATGAGAAAGATATCCGGATCGGCGATCACGTGGTGGTTAAAAAGGCAGGGGACATTATTCCCGAGGTGGTGCGCTCCTTAAAAGAGAAGCGGACCGGTGCGGAGCAGGTGTACTATCTGCCCCGTGAGTGTCCCGACTGCGGCAGTCAACTGGTGCGACTGGAAGACGAGGTGGCCTGGCGCTGCGTCAATCCCCAGTGTCCCGCTCAGATTAAGGAACGTCTGATCCATTTTGCTTCCCGCAATGCCATGAACATTGAAGGATTAGGGGAAAGGATCTGTATCCAGCTTTATGAACATGGATTGATCCGAGATGTGGCTGATCTGTATTACTTGCGCAAAGAAGAGCTTTTACCCCTGGAGCGCATGGGTGAAAAGTCAGTGGATAATCTGCTCGGAGCCATTGAAGACAGCAAGTCCAACTCGTTGGAAAAACTGATCTTCGGTCTGGGCATCCGTTTTGTCGGTGAAAAAGCGGCCCGTCTCTTGGCCGAGCGCTTCGGCACCATGGATCAATTGATGAAAGCGGACCAGGAGACCCTGGAAACCGTTGATGAGATCGGCCCCAAAATGGCGGCCAGTATCGTTGAATACTTTTCCCGTCCTGAAGTGAAGGAGACCATTGAGCGTTTACAACAGGCTGGCGTCAACATGAGCTATAAGGGTCCTGCCCTTTCTGCGGCAGCACAGAATGACTCTCCATTTGCCGGCAAAACAGTGGTTTTAACAGGCAAGCTGATGCAGCTTACCCGGGAAGAAGCTAAAGAAAAATTGGAAGCGCTGGGAGCTAAAGTAACAGGCAGTGTGTCTAAAAAGACCGACCTGGTAATAGCCGGGGAAAAAGCAGGATCCAAATTGACGAAAGCGCAGGAACTGGGCATCACCATCATCGATGAAACCGAGCTGATGCGTCTGTTAAATCGCTAATCAAAAATGGGGTTGACGAAATAGGTCACCCCATTTATAATATGGATTATTCATAGTAATTTTATATGATTTATCTAACATAGCGCTGTTTGAAACTGTGAAGGTACGGCTTGCAGCCTGTCATAAACAACACATAGCCTCTCAGACAACAACACCTTGGAGGGGGGATACTGTGGAACTGGAGCTAAAAGATGTGAGTAAAACATTTGATAAAGATGGGCAACCGTATCAGGTATTTAGTGATGTGACATTAAGTGTACCGTCAGGACAGTTTGTCTCCCTCTTAGGTCCATCCGGATGTGGAAAATCAACGTTGTTAAATATTGTGGCCGGGTTGGAGGAAGCCACCACCGGTCAAGTTTTGTTAAACGGCCAGCCGATTACCGGACCTGGACCAGACCGGGGAGTTGTTTTTCAGGAACCGGCTTTAATGCCCTGGTTAAATGTCTTGGAAAACGTCACCTTTGCGCTAAAGGCGCTTGGCAAGGAAGAACGGGAAGAACGGGCAATCAACTACTTAAAGCTGGTTCATTTAAGCAAGTTTATCAAGGCCTATCCCCACGAATTGTCAGGAGGAATGAGGCAGCGGGTGGCCATCGCCAGAGCTTTGGCCATGGACCCCCATATCTTGCTGATGGATGAACCTTTTGGCGCTTTGGATGAGCAGACCCGCATGATGCTCCATAAGGAGCTTTTAGCCATCTGGAGTCAAACCAAGAAAACCATTCTGTTTGTGACCCATAATATCCGGGAAGCGGTGCAGCTCTCAGACCGCATCGTCTTGATGGGCACCCGTCCAGGACGCATCATCAAGGTGTTTGAAGTTCATCTCCCTCGTCCCCGGCTAGCCACAGACCCGGAGGTGGCCCGCTTGGAAGAAGAGATCATGGATCTGTTAGGCGTTGAGATCGAAAAGGTGATGAAGGAGGAGATGGGTGATGAATACGGCGCTGAGAAGGGTCATCTTCTTCATCGCACTTCTAGCCTTGTGGGAGATTAGCTATCGCTTAAATCTGCACCTTGAGTTTACGCCGGTGCGTTCCTTTCCAAACGTATTGGGCGTTCTGGAACAGCTGTACATTGGTTTTTTTGGTGAACACAAAATCCTTCTGTTTGCCGTTTTGACCAGTATGAAGCGGTTGATTGTAGGTTTTATCCTGGCCCTTATCATCGGCACCCTGTTGGGCATTATGCTGGCCCGCTATAAAGTGGTGGATGAAACCCTGGGGGCCCTCATCATTGCCTTGCAAAGCATACCCAGCATTGTCTGGCTGCCCCTGGCCATGATCTGGTTTGGCCGCAATGATATGGCCATCATTTTCATTATGGTGATTGGGGGCACCTGGTCCATGGCGTTAAATACCCGCATGGGCTTTAAAAATGTGCAACCGCTGCTCATTAAAGCGGCCCAAACCATGGGCTACAGCGGTTTTCCCTTGTTTCGCAAAGTGATGTTTCCCGCTTCCATCCCTTATGCCTTAACAGGGGCCCGTTTAGCCTGGGCCTTTAACTGGCGGGCTTTGATTGCCGCCGAACTTTTGGCCACCGGGGGACTGGGGCATACGCTCCAGTACGCGGCTGACTTTTTTAATATGAACCTGGTTGTGGCCATCATGGTGATTATTTCAATCCTTGGCATCATTGCCGATCAGTTGTTTTTCCAGAGGGTGGAAAAACGCGTCTTAACCCGTTGGGGTTTAGAAAGAGCGTAAAACAGATTTAAAAGGCATAAAACAGATTTAATGAAAAGGGGAGAGGAGATAGCATGCGTCGCGTGTTAACTGGCTTGCTGCTGATCGTGTTAGGAGCTGTGTTGGTCGGGTGTGGCTCATGCTCATCCGACGGGGAAGTGGAAAAAGTGCGCATAGGATATTTCCCCAATTTGGACCATGCTGCCGCCATTGTGGGCATTGAAAAAGGGATCTTTGAAAAGGAATTGGGCGATGTTGAGGCGGAGTTTATCCATTTTCCGAACGGGAACGATTTTATCAACGCCCTGGATGCTGGCACCCTGGATATCGGTTATGTAGGCCCCGGTCCGGCCATTAACTATTACCTGAGCGGTGGCGATGTGGTTATTTTATCCACGGCTGCCAATGGGGCCACATTAATTGTGGCCAGCAAAGATTCTGGTATCAAAACATTGGAAGACTTTGCCGGCCACAGCTTCGGCACACCGGGCAATGGCTGCACCCATAATGTGCAATTGGAAGATATGTTGCTTGATATTGGTTTGACAACCAATCGTGTAGGTGGCGAAGTGGAGCATCAGCCTCGCATTGATCCAGCCAATATGGCTGCCATGTTTGAAGCCGGCCAGCTTGATGCCTATGCCGCTCCGGAACCTTGAGATCGGAAGAGCGTCGTGTAGGGAAAGAGTGTAGATCTCGGTGGTCG
>CALFAC010000080.1 GCA_937927935.1 uncultured Bacillaceae bacterium | reverse complement strand
AAACCCCACGCCTAAGTTTCCTCTTTCAGGTCCCCTAAACAGTTTTTATAGTATATGAATCAAAATAGTGATCAGCAGGGTAAAAGCCGTTAGCACATGTATGCGTTGCCGCTTTCTAGAGGTTCTTTTGAGTTTGAGATAGCCGCTATACAGGTGAATCCAGAGCATCATCAGAGCAAGCATTCCGCTCAGCTTTGTCAACGCCAAAATAGACAATGGATGGTAAAACATCATGATAACAGCATGTACGAGGATAAGTCCCGTCCCCACCAATGCAAAGGGAAGGTGAACTTTCATAACATAACGGGCAATTTTAGCGAAAAACACCTTCATTTTTCTTGTTTTGCTGTGACGAATCAGCCGTAGGAAAATAAACATGCTGTAGTTGACCAGAAAAAGCGCCAACGCAATAGGAGCAACAGTAAGCGCAATTTTGACGATCATAAAGGGGTTTGCCTCCCCTCCTTTACGCTTCAAAACCTGTTTGCAGCGGACTTGCACCATGGCCATGGCGGCTATTTTTAAAATAGGCGATTTTGATTCGTTTAGCTGTGCGTCTGATCACATCCTTCTACACTGTCCATCTTTTCGAACATGCCCCTTTTGGACTGTTTTTATGACAAATCAATGAAACCTCCCCCTTCAGCCCCCAACTTTGTGATTTAAATCACACCTTGCCCCCATCCCCTTCCGTTATGCTAAAAGTAACCAAGACCTGGAAAGGAGCGGACCACATGGTGAACACGCAAATGGAAACCAAAGGGTCAAAGGGCTCGTTTAATTCCCAACATGATCCCCCCCACCCTACCGTCTCAACGCAAGATGATTCTCTCATCGGCACATTGATCTCAGTCTTTGGAGTGGGCCTCTTTATTGTTTTGAGTTGGCTGGCTGTTTTTCTGCTTTATCTTTCCCGGGGCTAGTCCCAAATCCGACTGAAAGAGGGGTTAGAGATGCGTCTACACCGGTATGAGAAGTACTGGCTATATTTCGGAGTGGGTGCATTGGTTCTCTTTTTAGCGACGCTTGGCGTAAGCGCCTTTGCCATGGGTTTTTCTCCTCCCGGTCATGGTGATGTCTTAGATCCGACCAAGGTGGAGGAGACCCCCCCTTTTGACGAACCAGGTTTGGTTCAGGTGGATGAAAACACCTATGTGGCCAATATTGTGGCGATGACTTTTGGTTACACCCCTAACGAGCTGGAGGTGCCCGTCGGTTCCACGGTTATCTTTCGGGTGACCAGCAAAGATGTGGTTCATAGCTTCTCCATCCCCAAAACCAATGTTAACATCATGGTCACCCCAGGTTATGTCGGTGAAGCCAAACATACTTTTACGGAACCGGGCTCATACCTGGTGCTGTGCAATGAGTATTGTGGAACGGGTCATCATTTCATGCAAATGACCATTGAGGTGAGTGAACCATGATGACGAATAAACCGGCCCTGCTGGACATTTCCAAACAGGATGCCAGATTAAGCTTGGCCTATATCTATGTGGCCTTTGCCGCCTTTTTGATCGGTATCATCGCCGGTGTGGTACAAGGGCTGCAACGAGCTGGCTTGATCCATCTTCCCGGTGGCATCAGCTATTACCAGGTTCTGACGGCCCATGGTGTACTGCTCGCCCTCGTTTTTACCACCTTCTTTATCTTTGCTTTCTTATATGCTGGAAACAGCAAAACGCTCGGATCGTTATCAGCCACAGCCCGCAAGGTGGCTTGGTGGGGATTTGCAGTTTTAACCTTGGGCACGGTGCTAGCTTTCGTCATGATACTAATGGACGAAGCGACGGTCCTTTATACGTTTTATGCACCACTTCAAGCCCATCCCCTGTTTTATATCGGTTTGGCTCTATTCGTAATCGGAACCTGGATTGCCGGAGGCGTTCTCATTGCCCACTATTTTAAATGGAAAAAGGCACACAAAGGTGAGATCACACCCTTATTTGGCTTTATGACTGTCGCCACCCTGCTGCTGTGGACCATTGCCACACTAGGGGTCGCCGCCACCGTGCTGCTCCAGTTTATTCCCTGGTCACTGGGAATTAGTGAAGGCATTAACATTTTGCTGAGTCGTACCCTATTCTGGTATTTTGGCCATCCCTTGGTTTATTTCTGGGTGATGCCTGCTTACATGGCCTGGTATGTTGTTATTCCCAAACTGATCGGTGGCCGTCTGTTTAGCGATGGCCTGGCCCGACTCGCTTTTGTCCTCTTTCTCCTCTTTTCCATTCCGGTGGGCTTTCACCACCAACTGATGGAAACGGGCATTTCTCCTTATTGGAAATACATCCAGGTCATTTTGACCTTTGCTGTGGTCATTCCCTCGTTGCTAACCGCCTTTTCCATCTTTGCCACCTTTGAGCTGGCAGGCAGGAAAAAAGGCGCCAAGGGAATCTTGGGCTGGTATAAAAAATTACCCTGGGGTGACGTTCGCTTCCTCGCGCCCTTTATAGGCATGCTGCTCTTTATTCCGGCTGGAGCAGGAGGCATTATTAACGCCAGCAACCAGATGAACGCGGTGGTGCACAACACCTTATGGGTGGTGGGCCATTTTCACCTGACCGTAGGAGCTACCGTTGCCCTCACCTTTTTTGGCATGAGCTACTGGCTGCTTCCTGCTTTAACGGGACGAACATTAACCCCTTTCATCAATCGCTTAGGGATCGTCCAAAGCATTTTGTGGACCGTCGGGATGTTTTTAATGACAGGCCCCATGCATCTTTTGGGCTTATTAGGCGCTCCCCGGAGAACCGCCTTTACCACCTATCAGGATCATCCGACGGCATTGGAATGGTTTGAAGGCATTTTCGTCAATCAGGTGACCATGTCCATCGGTGGTATGCTCCTCTTTGTGGCAGGCATTCTCCTGATCTTCAATATCATCTACCTGATCTTTCTTGCCCCAAAAGGAAAAACTCCGTTTCCCATCGGGGAACCTGCCCTGGATACCGGTCAAACCCCTCCTCTCCTGGAAAATTGGAAACTGTGGGTGGGCTTGGCTGCACTGTTAATCCTATTTGCCTACACCATTCCGCTATTGGACATGATTCAGCACGCTCCCCCTGGCTCACCTCCCTACCAACCCTGGTAAAACATTTTTTTGATCGACACCTGAGCGACTATACTCCTTGGAAGTATATACTCCATAAAAAAACACAAAAAAATGGGCCCGCTCCTTTAGTAGAGCGGGCCGTTTCGTATCACTGTATATTCTTCCAAGCGACTTAGCGAGAGGATACTGTGGGTGGTTCTCCAATGCCTTTTTCCCGGATGCTGGTAATCATCGCTGAGCGCATGACCCATGCTTTATGTTGTTCCGGATCGGCAGCTTGTTCAGCATATTCTTGCTGCAACTTCTTCCGCAGTTCTTCATTCGTTTCTCTCATCACGTTGGTATTCCGTTCACTAATTTGTCTAATATATTCAATGTACACACTGCGCCGTACCTCGCTGTACTTATCCAGCTCTGCCTTGGGATCTGTTTCACCATTTAAGATGCGGAGCATGCGACGGCTTAAGTCAACAGCGTCATGAATGCCTCCGTTGAGCCCAAGACCGCCCATGGGGCTGTTCAAGTGAGCAGCGTCACCCATCAAAATGACGCGACCATCATAGAAGCGGTCACAGACACGTTGATGCACACGATAGATACGGTGTTCGATGATGGGGAAGCGGCGATCGGTTTTCAATGCCCGCTGGTAAGTACGCTGCAGGTTCTCGTCATCCATGGCTTTTTCATCAGACATTTCAGGCGGAATGGGGAACAACAGACGCCATGCTTCCGGAACTTTAAGCACAAACAGAAACTCTTCCGGGTCAGAGATATAGTTTACCATGCCAATGTCGGGCAAGAATTTGGTAAAGTCCACATTGGTGCTGGTGAGCAAGAAACGCTCCGGCAGGGTATAGCCTTCAAATTTTACCCCCAGTCTTTTTCTGATGGTGCTTCGACCGCCGTCAGCCGCAAGAAGATAAGCGGTGCGCATCGTTTTAATGCCGGAAGAGGTTTGAACATATACGGTCACACCGTTTTCATCCTGTTCAAAATCAAGCACTTCAGCTTTAAACATAAACTCGACGTTATCCCGTTCGAGCAAGCGCTCATAAACAAGGTAGGTATAAGTAGACTGAGGACACTGGAGACGGAATGGATATTTAGTTTCATCTTTTATGGTATCAAAATCAAACTCGGCGAATAAACCTTCCTCACGGTCACGATACTGAACCTTGCGTGCTTTAATTCCCAATTTAATCAATTCATCGGTAATACCTGTCGGTTCAAGCAATTCCAAGGTTCCGGCATGGAAAGTGGAGGCTCTCCACTCATTGCTTGGTGATGCTTCCTTTTCCAAGACGCGGATAGGAATTCCTGCAGCAGACAGAATATCAGCAATAGTCAGTCCAACCGGACCGGCCCCTGCAACAATTAGAGGTTCTTTTAACATAGTGGTTCCTCCCTATCGATTGATAACAAACTGTTAATGATATAAACAAGCTGTTTTTTATTATCCTATCACCCATTTCTTTCCCTGTCAAGATAAATGAGCAGAACTTTTTTTATTTTGACCAAAGAGAATAGATCCATGCAAACAAGCATAACCACCTAGATTTTGCTGAGTCAAAAACATCACGCATTGACATTTTTAGCTAATCCAGAAGTATAATAAGGCTAAGTTTTTTACAGGGATGGAGATGAGAACATGAAGAAACCATCGATGGCTTGGCCTTTGCTTATTCTCAGCATAGGCGTTTTTATGGCTGCTTTGGATAACGGCATCATTTCAGCAGCCCTCACCACCTTAATCGATAATTTTAATGTTTCCCCGACCTGGGGTTCCTGGAGCGTAACCATTTACACCTTAGGCATGGCCATCAGTATCCCGGTTATTGGCAAAATGGCCGACCGTTACGGAATTAAACGTTTGTTTTTGATTGAAGTGATTCTCTTTGGATTAGGTTCCTTACTGGTGGCCGCCAGTTTATCTTTTGAAATGTTTCTGATCTCCCGATTCATTCAGGCGATGGGAGGCGGCGGCATCTTTGTGCTGGCCAGCGCCTACATTATTAAAACCTTTCCTATTGAAAGACAGGGAAGCGCTTTAGGCATGGTGGGAGGAATGAACGGGATTGCCTCCGTTTTAGGCCCCAATGCGGGTTCCTTCATCTTAAGTCTAACGGATAGCTGGCCCTGGCTGTTCCTCATCAACGTGCCCATTGCCATCCTCCTCTTTATCGCCGGCTATAAAAAAATACAGGCCGTCGAACGCAGTGAATCAGCCTTGCTCAAGACAGACTGGAAAGGTATTTGCGTGCTCAGTTTGGCCATCCTTAGCCTGATGTACAGTTTAACAACATTGGAAGGGGCCAATCTGCTTAACAGCTTAACCCAGCCTCAATTTTTCATCTTCTTTGGCCTGGGCCTTATCCTGTTTATGGTACTTATGGTCATCGAAAGAAAAATGGAACAGTCCAAATCCACCGATCCCATATTACCCGTTGCTTTGCTTAAGATTCGCAGCTACCGCTGGACACTAGGCGTAGCCTTTTTATCTGGAGCCATCTTAGCCTCTGTTATCTTTATTCCGGCCTATATTGAACAGTATCTCGGTGTATCAAGAAATATGTCCGGGTACTGGTTTACCCCATTGGCCCTGGCAGCAGGTATTGGCGCTGGAGCAGGTGGTGCTTTGGTCGATCGGCGCGGTCCCATTCCTACATTGATTGTGGCTTCCCTAATTGCTTCTTTTGGCTTTGCCCTCTTTCCCCTCTGGGTCACCTCCCTGTGGCAGATGGTGGTGGCCAGCACTCTGGTGGGCATCGGGTTTGGGACCATGCTGGGGGCCCCCATCAATGTGCTGGCCACCGAACATGCTGGCCAGGAACAGGCGACCGCCTTGGCGACCAGTTCTCTATTTAGACAAGTGGGCATGACCCTTGCCCCAACCCTGTATGCCGGTTTTATTGCCCGTTCCATGATGAATCTAGAGGAGACCATAAAGGAAAACCTGGGCGAATCTCCACAAGCCAGCCAAATGCCCATGGCTCATCCCCCGGAGATGAACCCTGAGGGGATGGGCAGCATGGATGTGGAAGCCATCAAGGAAGCCTTTGCCAATATCCCTGATCCCATCGGCCAGGTTCTGCTCAACTCCCTGGAAGAAGTGATCAAAACGGGGTACGATGGTCTGTTTACCGCCGCTTTATGCGTAACCATCCTCACTTTATTGGCCACCTTAATCCTGGGCTTCATCCGCTCCCGCCAACCGGCTGCTAACACTGAGCAAAATGGTGATAATTAAGGGGAGCAGACCGAATAAATAAAACCAGGGGGAGGCTATATGAATTTTTCAACTCCCACCATCATCGTTTATAATCTACTGATTTACGGGGCCTTGGCCATTGGCCTTCCAAAATTATATTGAAAACCTGCTTTATCCCCGAGATGAGCTTGCACAGGATCATCATCTGGACCACTTTAGACATCTTGATATGGAAATCATCGAGGGAAAATTTCTCGTGCTTCATTTTGAGGACAGGGAATACTATTTTGAAACGACTCCCCTATTTGAACAGATATTTAATACCGTGGTGAACCAATTACACGATCAGTCTTATTGAAAAGTTGATTAAACAAGCCCATCCGTTTTTAACTGTACCCATTTAACTGA
>CALFAC010000079.1 GCA_937927935.1 uncultured Bacillaceae bacterium | reverse complement strand
CTTGAAGAAAAATGGGCGTTTGAATAAAGAACAAAAGCACTCATTTGTCAATATGCTAGCCTAGAGAAGAATGGCAAGGAGGATGGAAAGTTATGGAACAACCAGCACAAAACCCCCCATCAACTCAGAAGGACTCTGAACGAACCATGGCGAGAGAAAATCTGCTGAAAGAGATTCAGGCAGTGGGATTTGCCCTTGTGGAACTTAATCTGTATCTGGATACCCATCCATGGGATGAACAAGCTTTGGCCCAGTTCAATCAGTTGTCCAATCATTATAGAACGTTAACGTACGATTACGAATGTCGTTTCGGTCCACTATACAACTTGGGTCACTCTAATAGTCCGTACCCTTGGAAATGGTATGAACCGCCGTGGCCTTGGCAAATGTAATGGAACCCAATCAAAAAGGGAGGAGAGAACGTGTATCCTTACGGAAAAATGCCTACATTCACCAACTACAAGGAATGGTATCCCTATGTTAGTCCCCATGACCCCTGTCCGCCGATGAAAGTGAAAACATACAGCACACCCCCCAATCTCTATTTAGGCTTTCAACCACCTGGGCTTCCCCAGTTTGAAATTCATGAGGCCTTGCACCGGGGAACCCTGTGGAAAGCTTTATATAGCGATTACAACAAAAAATTGCCCCACTAATACATTTGAAGGAAAGGGAGATGGTAAAGTGTGGATTTATGAAAAACGGCTTCAGTACCCCGTTCGGGTTAGCAAATGTAACCCCAGACTAGCCAAATTTCTGATTGAACAGTACGGCGGTGCTGACGGAGAGCTTGCAGCCGCACTGCGATATCTAAATCAGGCTTATACGATTCCTGATAAAGTGAAAGGGTTGCTTATTGACATCGGTACTGAGGAACTGGCTCATCTCGAAATGATTGCTACCATGGTCTACAAACTGACCAAAGATGCCACTCCGGAGCAATTGAAAGAGGCAGGTCTGGGGGATCATTACGCCAATCATGACAAGGCCCTCTTTTACCACAACGCGGCCGGGGTGCCATGGCGGGCGGAATATATTGCCGCCAAAGGAGATCCCATTGCGGACCTGTATGAAGACATCGCCGCTGAAGAAAAAGCCCGGGCCACCTATCAGTGGTTGATTGACATGTCCGATGACCCGGATATAAATGATGCATTGAAGTTTTTGCGGGAAAGGGAAGTGGTTCATTCCCAACGCTTCCGGGAAGCAGTCGAAATATTGAAAGAAGAAAGAGATAGTAAAAAGTTTTTCTAAACGAGTGCTTTTAGATTTTACTTTATGGCTAATTTACGCCGCGGGATCGCGGGCTTGGTAGGGGTATGCTTTTCATTTTAGAGTGGAGAATACGGTGGAACCCCTACCTATTTTATTTTGAATACCATGAATCATTAACAACCCATGACCAGCTCCCCCTGTGAACGCTTGCCGCTGTTCAGTGACGTTGGGGTGGCCGGCTGGGAAGCGGTCATCATAACATCGAACGCACGTTCGAACATCTCCTATTATAATTAATAAGCCGTGTGATTGGACTCACTGCCCCGTGCTGAAGTGTGGGGTATTTTAGTATTAAGTACTAGATATAGGGATTAAGGGATATAAGGATTAAGGGGGAGAACGAAGGAGAAGTAATGTTGAATCTGGCCATTTTCCTGAGTTTTATCGTTCTGTTTCTCTTCTTTATAAATTGGAACCTATTTCTTTTCAGGAGGGCAATTTTCTTTAAAAGGAGTTGAACAGAGTGAAGATCTATCCGCTCACAATTGAAGACACCTTTGTGCAACCTTTGATCGATAATGGTGTATCCAAAGTGGTGAAATTCTCTTTTCCCAGGGGAAAAATTTTAAAGAAGCATAAGGCTCCCAGTGCCCTGCTGCTCTTTGTGGCGCAGGGGAAAATTCGCTTTACTGCCGGCAAAGAAGCAGAAATATCAACGGCGCAGATGGTCAGCCTTGACGCTGAGGTGGAACATGCCCTTGAAGCGTTGGAGGACAGCGTGGTGGTCCTGATTTTGACCCCCAGTCCCAATGCCCATCCCCTCCTTTAATCCGAGGCCCATTTGGCTATCATTTTTTTGTAATAGTGATAGTGACCGTATTATCGTCAATCTGTTCATACTGATGGTCATAACCGAGTTCCTTCAGCTCTTCAAAGAGAAAAACAGGTACCCGTTCATTGGTAATGATTAGGGTCTCACCAGGTTTCATGCGTGACAGCTGAAACAAGGTGCGCATCATGGGTTTGGGAGGCTCCAAACCGCGATTGTCCAAGCGATAGACGTTACCTTCTCGTTTCAAATCTTTTTTGACGGTCTGGGCTATTTCTTCCTCATCCACCTTAGAATTGGCTGATTGTGAAGGGATGGGATCGGTATCCTGATCCTGTTTTGAACCAAACAGACTGGTCAATGAAAATTTTCGTTTTTGTTTCGTAAAAACAACAATCCAATGATCGGGGGCCTGCTGCTTTACTTCATGGCTAAATCCTTTCGCTTTAAGCAGTCTTAGTAAGGGTGTAGGCTTAAAGGTGGCATGGAGGATAAACTGATCACCTTCCTGCAAGGGTTTGATGGACTGCATGATTTTTTGGAAGGGTTCTTTTTTCTTCTTCAAATCGTCCCGCACATCCAGTTCCACCACTTTTTTTTCTTTCATGACAACCATCCTCTCCTGTAGAATTTACAACCCACCCAGTTTTTTTCTGGCTTCAGGAGACATCATCGATGGGTTCCAAGGTGGAGACCACACCAAGTTGATGCTTACTTCTTCAATACCTTCCACATCTTGAAGTGCTCGCTTCACCCCTTTGCTAATACTGTCATGTAAAGGACAGCTTGGAGTGGTTAAGGTCATGGTGATGGATACCTGCCCTCCTTTCACTTCAATGTCGTAAATTAGGCCCAAATCATACACATTTATACCTAATTCCGGATCCATAACCTTTTTCAACTGTTGAACGATTCTCTCCGTTAGGTCCCCCATTTCAATTTCTCCTTTCTCACTTTTTTAAAACGCTAAAGATTAACCAGCTATAGGGCAGGCAAAGAAGGACAACCATACTTTGACTGATATAAAACAAAGCAGTTGATTTTACCCATATACTAGTGGTGACCAGAACGATCCCCAAAATGAAAGCTGGAAAGATGTAGCGACCTAAACGCTCATCGATCATTTCTTTCAGCGTGGGCACTTGTGCTGTCCCCGCCTTATCACTATATTTTTGTGTCCACCATAAAAAGGGAACAATTTTGAACAAATAGCCCATGATGCTAAGAGTAACCCAGCCCATTAAATACAAATAAACTAAGCCAAACAGGAAAGAGGAAGAAGATAATTCGTTCTGATAAAGATAATGTCCCGATTGCACAGTTAACAAGAGCGTACAGAGGACACCGAACGCTATGGCAACGAAAGCATACTTCACACCCAAATCGGAGCGGCGTCTCATTCGCCTTTGCCATATCTGATAGATGTGAAGTCCAAACAGAATAAAGGCTGGGCTAAACACTAAAGCTCCGCAAAAAAACAACACCTGCGCCTGGGTAAAGTATGAAAGGATAAATAAAGTCAGACCTCCCACAGATAAGATAAAAATCGGGACACTCATCCTCATGGAATAACCGTGAGAGAGCGTAAACATCGGGACAAGTTTGTAGGAAAAACCGATGATCAATAGACTGAACCATGCCCCAATTCCCAAAGTGATGTGGGTATATAACAGGGGTAAATGGTACTGAAATGCTAATCCGCCTTGGGTCAACTGCCAGATGAGAATAAAACCGATCAATATGGTCAAGGTCAAAGAAATAAGGGCGGATAAGACATTGATGGCTATCATGTTCCACTTTTTAATCTGCTTGAAGGCATAGACCATATTGCCAATAAAGAAGAAGAAGCCCATCACCAAAACCAATCCGGAAAAGATAGAGACCAGCCTTGAAAACGTAAGAAAACCTATGGAGAAGCCGAACAATCCTGCCACCATACACCCGAAGTGAAGATATCCTAACCGTTTCGAATATATTGAAACTTGAAAAGCAACTGGCACCAGCTGATACATAGCTCCCTTGGCCACCATACTGGCCCAGCCGATCACAAACAGATGAGCTGAGGTCCATATGATGGGCGAACGATACATTTCATCCAGCAGAAGGCTGCCATGAGTGAGGAGTAAAAGTTGAGATAAAATAAGGGCAATCAAGCCGGTTAATATAAAGGCAAGAGGCAGCTTAACATCAGCTGGTTTGGCCGCTAGTTGATGGGCGTACACTTAAAATCAACCCCCCGTATGATTGGAGGTTCAGTTTAATCATGCGCTTTTTGAGAATTGAATTTTAAATGATTATTATTTTCAATTCGTATTATAAGTGATACGCTGGTCCTGGGATGTGATTTGGGTCACTGTTAAACGAAATTTTAGAGGGATATACTTGTCGGACTGTTCTTCCTCTATATGGCGTCTGCTCCCTTTTTGGAGTATATCCGTCAGTCACAGGCAAGGAGAAAGCGAAAGGTGGCTAATCGGCCGTCCCCAATCCCCTAATGGGAACATATGTTTGAGTATATTATACCAAAAAATGCTGGGGAGATAAATCAGACTTAACCACCACCATCTCATCAAACTCTATATTGGTAATGTTTTCCCCATCAAAAGTTATGTGGCCATTGACAGTGCGAAAGTGGCCGGGATCTCCGTGCTGACATTCTCCATCTCGGCCACGACCGGCTGCGCCCCGGGGCGCCAATAAGGTGAGAACCAAGGCAAAAATAAGACGTCTCAAGCCACCTGACTTCCATAGCGCTTAAATCCAGAGGGGTTCAGGACGTATGGCTGGTGGTATCAGATGC
>CALFAC010000078.1 GCA_937927935.1 uncultured Bacillaceae bacterium | reverse complement strand
GTTCAGTGGGGCCTAACAACGGGTTATCAAAACGGTCAATTGACCATTAATCCTGAAGAAGTCCCATGTGAAGCATGAACAGCGGCTACGCTCAACGGTGCTGTTGGCCAACCTGACCAAGCATGTTTTAAAGGCGGATTTAGCCATCTTTTCTAAGCTGGGAGGCGGAGTACCTGAATCCGATTTGTTACTCTCAATCGATGCCGTAGAAAAATTAGGCGTTAAAACATCCGCTGTGCTTTGGTCTTATCTGGGTGATGGCACCATATCAGACTCCATCTCAGCTAGCTCCAACTATGCTAACGCTTTGGCTTCTGTAGGCATTTATGATGAGTCCGTTCAACTGCCGGGACAAAAGCAGCTATTTGGTGATGCTGACCCTGCTTCAACCTATCGTTCTCCGATCAATGTCTACATGTTTAAAATATGCGGGGCCATCAGCCAGGTGGGGGCCTCACAAGTGGCCATGGTGGAGATCTAGGAGCTAAAAAGATTATAGCTTAACTTTTATTGAAGGCATGCTTAAGGAAGATTAAATTTAAATAATAATTTTAAAAATATATAATACTCTAAAGAAGTGCCGATCTAAAACAGATTAAAGGAGGATGGTGACAATCAGCGAGCAAAGTTTAAAAAGCGACAAAAAAGTGGCTGTAGCTCCGTCCCCCCGCAAAAGGGGCCGCCCCCGCACCCAATTGAAAACGGGCAGCGTTCGTTTAACGGGTGCTGAAGCCTTAGTTAAAGTATTAAAAAGTGCTGGTGTGCGGGATTATTTTGGGATCGTTGGCGCCAACTTATCCGGCATACTTAAGTCCATTGTGGCTGATGCAGACTTAAATTATCTGGGGGTGCGTCATGAGGCAGCCGCCGTTTTTATGGCCGCCAGTCTGTTTCATGCCAGTGGCAAAGTGGCCGTTTGCCTGGGTGAATTGGGTCCAGGAGCCTTTAATTTAATGGCTGGCATGGGGACAGCCTATAACAATCATTTAGCCCTATTGGTGGTTACCTCCAATATGCCGACGAAAATGGTGGCTCCGCCATCAGGTGTGGTGATGGGCTTTGATGGGGAGAAACTGTTTGAAGGGGCCACCAAATGGAGTTTTCAAGTGCGGGATGTGAGAAGTATTCCTCAGGTGGCCCGCGAAGCTTTACGCCGGGCTTTACTGGGCAGTCCAGGGCCGGTCCATCTCAACATCCCAGCCGATATTATGACCGGAACAGCTGAATTTGATGTGAATGAGTTAAATATCCCGCTGGAGTATACCTTCAGTCCATTAGGCCGACAGGTTGATGTTGAACAGATTGAAAAAGCGGCCTCGCTCTTGGCCCAAGCTAAGCGTCCCCTGCTCATTGCCGGCGGAGGCGTAATCCAGGCTGAGGCAACGGAACCCTTTCGCTCCATTATGAACATGTTGGGGGCACCCGGTATTACCACCCAAATGGGAATAGGGGTGGTACCCACAGATAGTCCCCTCTTTATCGGTCATGCCGGCTTGGTGGGTGGACCTGCTGTCGTCCGCGCCATGAAAGAGGCCGACGTGGTGCTGGCTGTTGGGTGTCGCTTTTCATCCTGGATGTGGGAAGACGGCAAGCCGATTGTGAAAGGTTGGCCGTATCAGGAACTGATCCATATTGATATTAATCCGGACAAGCTTGGTCAACTTTGCCCGGCCAGTGTGCCCATTGTGGGAGATGCCAAAGTGGTTTTGGATAAACTGGCGGAAACATTGGAAAAGAAACTTAAATCTAAACAGATTGATGAAGCTTGGCTCTCCTCCTTGCTAGAGGAGTACGGCGCCCATCGCGCACATATTGAAGAATTGGCAGCAGCCAGTAACGAGAAGATCCATCCGGCCACCCTGGCCAAATTGATTGGAGAGGTGCTCCCCAAGGACAGTCTGGTGGTGTATGACGGGGGACACACCACTTTTTGGAGTAATGAGCTTACACCCGCTTTGGAACCACGGACGCGTTTTAACGATCCCTTAATGGCTCAGCTTGGCTTTGGTCTCCCCTATGCCATCGGCTTAAAGTATCTCTATCCTGAAAAGCACGTTTTCAATATAACCGGTGATGGAGCATTTGGTTTCACCCTGCAAGAGCTGGATACGGCTCGTCGGTACGGGTTAAACGTGATTAATATTATTCACAACAACGCCTCCTGGGGCATTATTAAAAGCGGCCAACAGCGGCATGGTTTTGAGTTGGGAACATCCCTGGAGGGAACGGATTATGCGGCCATTGCCAAAGCGTTTGGCTGCTATGGCGAGCGTGTCACTCAAAAAGAAGAGATTATCCCGGCTATCGAGCGGGCCCTGGCCAGCAACTTGCCAGCCGTCATTGACGTTGAGGTGTTTTTTGACCCGCATCCTTCCATGATTTATTTTCGTGCTTCAACGCCTGTCACATAAACAAATATAAGGGGGTTATATCATGACCAACAAGCTTATGAAGCGATTAAGCCTGTTCATCATTGTGCTAGCTTTATGTACTTTAGCCGCCTGTTCCGGATCGTCAACGGAAACGACCACTGAACCGGAAGAAAATAAAGAAGCAGAGCAAGAAACACCTGCACCAACCGAAACTTCTGGAGAAAAATCAATTTCAATAGGGATTACCCAATCACCCACCTCCCTAAATCCCTTAGATCGTTCCAACTTTGTCAACTGGTATGTGATTCAACTCCTCTTTCCACCTCTCGTTCAATTGGATGAAAGCATGGAATTTGTTCCTCAATTGGCCGAGAACGTGGAATTTATTGATGAACAAACTGTTGAAGTGAAACTGAGACCTGAAGCCAAATGGACCGATGGCACCCCCGTGACGGTGGATGATGTGCTCTTTACTCTGGGCTTGATGGCCCATCCGGAAGTGAGTGCCCTCAGGGCGACTGACTTTGCCATTTTGGAAGGGCTTAACCATGTGGGCAAGCTGGAGTCAGGGGATATTGAAAGCATCGGCGGGGTGGAAAAGGTGGATGATCATACCATCCGGTTTAAAACCAAAGCGCCTGTATATCCCCTCGATTTTCAGGAGCTGATTTTACAAAATCTCTCTCTGTTGCCCAAACATGTGTTGGGTGATGTAAATCCAGCCCAACTGTTTGAACATCCTTTCATGCAGGCACCCGATGTGGTTTATGGGCCGTTTAAATATGTGAATTATGCCCGAAATCAGTATGTCGAGCTGGAAGCTAATCCCGATTATTTCTTGGGGGCCCCCAAAATCGATAAATTGTATTTCCGGATCACCACTCCTCCCAATTTGGTCACGATGTTGGAGTCGGGCGACATCGATATGAATCTGCCTGAAATGGGTCAAATCCCCATCAACGATTATGAACGGGTCAAAAATCTGGCCCACATTCGGACCGAATCAGGAACACCCATCACTTCCAGCTTTCTAGCTCCGAATAATAATAAGCTGACGGATAAACGTGTCCGCCAGGCCATCATGTATGCCATCAATCGGGAGATGCTGGTTCAGAACCTGTTGAAAGGGGAAGGGGAGGTCTCCTATGGGCCTTATCCACCGATCCATCCCTTATACAACGAAGAAGTGGTCAAGGGCACTTACCCTTATGATCCTGAAGAAGCAAAACGGCTCCTTGCGGAAGCAGGGTGGGACTCCGGTCAAACCCTGATGTTGTCTGTGATGAGCGGCAATGTCCTCTTTGAACAGGCAGCCAATATTATTTCCGAAAATCTGCGGGCCGTTGGCATTAATACTCAAATCGAAACCATGGACCAGCCTACATTGGTACAGAAATTTTTGTCTGGTGACTTTGATCTGGTCTTCTGGACCACGCGTTTTGCCCTCTATCCTGACATGTCCAGAACGCATGGCACGGGTGGCAGCACCAACTTTACCGGATACAGCAACCCGGAAGTGGACGAATTGTTTAAAAAGGGTCTGACGGAGACAAATCCTGATAAACGGTATGAAATTTACTCCCGCTGGCAAGAGATCTGGGTAGATGATGTGCCTCAAATGGAGCTGTACTTTGATTATCGGCTCAGAGCCGTCAATGAGCGGGTAACAACAGGTGAACCTAAAGATATCGGTATGTTTATCAACATCCATGAATGGGACGTTAAGGAATAAGCTGGCCAAAAAATGGTCGAGGGGGAGCGAATCTTCCCCCTCGACCATCTTAACAAATCTGCTTAAATTCAAAATTAACATATTCAATAAATTTGCTAACACAGATGGACAAAGGCCGTTCTTTAGGACGAATCCAGCCAAGGGACACCTTGGTAGCCTCGTAATCGCGAATGCGGATCGGAACGATATAACCATTTTCAATATCGGGGTCTCCCAGCATGCAGTAATCAGGGATAAAACTGACCGCAATGCCAGAGAGGATGGCCTTTCTGACGGAATCGGTGCTGTCAGACACAAACAACAGATTGAGCGGTCCAAATTTTCGGGTGAGCTGTTCATAAAACCACTTTCCATATCCCGTATTTAAAAAAACAATAGGATAATTTCTCAATTCTTGCGGTGCAATAGATTTCGTGACCGCTAAAGGCGTATTCTTTTTGGCATAAAGCATCATTTCACCATTTTTTAGAATTTGAAAATCATGTTTATCCATCTGATTTAACAGCCCCTCATAAATGGTGGAAAGTCCAATATCGGCATGATTTTTGTTCAAATACTCCAAAATTTCATGACAGCCCATCTCTTTGATTTCAATACTGATATTTGGATACTTTTGTTTAAACCCTTGGATGATTTGAAAAACAAGAGGGGCCGAACCAGGAATAACGCACAATTTGAGTTCGCCATAGAAGATCGGAAGAGCGTCGTGTAGGGAAAGAGTGTAGATCTCGGTGGTCGCC
>CALFAC010000077.1 GCA_937927935.1 uncultured Bacillaceae bacterium | reverse complement strand
GGGAACAGGTGAAAGCATTGGCCGCCTACAACGCTGGGCAGGGCAACGTGGACCGCTGGATTGAAACAGACGTCTGGGATGGACAAGCCCGGACCATCAGCAACATTCCTTACGGGGAAACTCGCCATTACGTGAAGCGGGCCCTCTTTTATTACGAGCAATATAAAGCTATTTATGGGGATCATTTCAACATAAAATAGGGTTGAAAGTTAAAACAAGGACCGAAAAATAACAACCATTTTTAAATTTTCCGAATCCAAACTTGATCAGGATGGTATCATCTTTTACCGGACCATTGTAAACCATAAAAATAATTACAGCTTCATGAGCCAAACTTTTAAAGAAGGGGCAGAAAAATGTGCCTTTTTTATTGCTAAATATGATATACTGAATATAATAGTAAAAAGATATAGTATGGCATATTTGTTTGAGGAGGCGCAAAATATGGCAACCAAAATAGGCATTAACGGATTCGGCCGGATTGGGCGGATGGTGTTTAGAAAAGCGATCCAAGATCCTGATCTTGAAGTGGTAGCGATAAATGCTACTTACCCAGCCGAAACATTGGCCCATCTGATCAAATATGACTCTGTGCAGGGTTTCTTTCCTGCCAGTATAGAGGTTGAAGAGAAAGCCCTCATCGTTGACGGGAAACGCGTACAGCTGTTGGCCACCCGTGATCCCTTAGAGCTTCCCTGGGGAGAGCTTGGCGTTGATGTTGTGATTGAGGCGACAGGTAAGTTTAGAGACCGGGAAGGGGCCTCCAAACATTTAGCCAGCGGGGCTAAAAAAGTGATTATTACGGCGCCAGGTAAAGATGAGGATGTCACCATCGTCATGGGAGTCAATGAAGCTGTTTATAATCCCGCCGAGCATCACATCATTTCCAATGCTTCGTGTACCACGAACTGTCTGGCTCCGGTCGTTAAAGTGCTTGATGAAAAATTTGGTATTGAGTACGGCTTGATGACTACCGTGCATGCCTACACCAATGACCAGCGCAACTTGGATAATCCCCACAAAGATTTGCGCCGGGCCCGGGCCTGTGCTCAATCCATTATTCCCACCTCAACCGGGGCCGCCAGGGCGGTCGGCAAGGTGTTACCCCATCTGAACGGTAAGTTAAATGGGATGGCCCTGCGGGTACCCACCCCCAATGTATCCATCGTTGATTTAGTGGTTAATGTGCGGTCCAACGTCACTGCGGAGCAAGTGAATCAGGCTTTGAAAGAGGCAGCTGAAAACGAACTGAAAGGTATTCTTCAGTATACTGAAGAACCGCTTGTCTCCATCGATTTTGTGGGCAATGAACACTCTTCCATCATCGATGCTTTATCCACCATGGTGATGGAGGATAAACAAGTAAAAGTGCTGGCCTGGTACGATAATGAATGGGGTTATTCCTGCCGGGTGGTTGACCTAACCAAATATGTGGGAGAACGATTGGCTGTCGAGGCCGTATCCGGTGTTTGAGATGTGGAGTAGTCGATCACAAGGGACACCTTAAATCGATGATTGTAGAAATTAAGCCAATGGTCTCAATCTGAGGCGATTGGCTTTTTTTGTTTTTTCAATGAAACCATTTTCAGTCGGGGAACGTCTATTTTTGTAGAAACTTATTGCCAAAGATACGAATCATGGAGGAATATGTTAATAATCGGGGAGAGGAGACCAAAGGTGGACCGGGGACAGAGACGATATTATGTCTATGGTTTTTTAACATGGTTACTGTTTGTTTCATTTTCCTTATTCATATACGATACAATATATCAATCCGTGAGCGGCCATTCTCATCACGATGCTCATATGGGCCAGCAAAAAAAGGAAGGGCATCAAACGGAGAAGACCGGGGAAAGCGAAGGAAAAATGGTAATGGAAGAGATGGAAGAAGGGACAGATGAACAAATAGATGAGGAAGTGGAAAGTGATGAAGTGGAAAGTGATATAGAGGCAGAGACAGAGGAGGATATAGAAGCCGTCTCTGCTTTTAATCAGGCCACCCCCTCCGGTGCCCCAGCGGATGCGTCTGTTACCCCAACGGGTAGGGAAGGTGACGTAACATCACCTGAGAGTGCTGACGAAAAGATCAACGACGCTCCGGTCGTTTATCTGACATTTGATGATGGCCCTTCTCATGTAACGGATGATTTGCTTCAATTGCTGGACCAATATGATGTGGAAGCCACCTTTTTCATGCTTGAACCCCGCATGAAAAAATATGCCCAAAGTGTAGCTGCCATTGTCCACCATGGTCATGGGGTGGGGGTACATGGGGTCACCCATGATCGAAAAAAGTTTTACGCCTCCTCTCAATCTGTGCTCTCAGAAATGGCTCAAGCCCAACAAGTGTTAAAAGAGATTACCGGTGTAAACTCCGCCCTGATCCGGGTGCCTTATGGAAGCGTCCCTTTCATGAAACCTGAATATTTAACGGCTGTGGAGGAGCATGGCTTTATTTTATGGGACTGGAATGTGGACAGTCGCGACTGGTATTTTCGGGATAAACGTTATGTGGCCCACGTGATTAAACAGGTGGAGCAGGTGCTGAAGCGCAATGAATCGCCGGTCATTTTATTGCATGACTTGGAAGAAACCTATCACCATTTGCCGGAGCTGTTAGACTATTTTAAAGAAAAGGGGCATGTTTTAGCTAAAATCACGCCAGACATGGAGCCTGTTCAGTTTAGCCAAGAATAAGCCCCTCTCACTTTTATTTTTCCTCAATCTTTCGTCATGTCTAGATGGAGAGATGATACTACTGAGAACCGAGGGAGATTTGATATAATAAAAAGGAGAGTGATCACAGGTCTAAGGAGGGAACGGTGATCAGCCGCTTGGCTTTTGAAGTGATTTTTACCCATGATCTGCATAGCCATTTTGACAACTTGCCAAAAATTGCCAGTAAGATTAAAGCATTAAGGCAACAACGAGTTCAAAACAAAGAACCTTATCTAATTGTTGATATCGGTGACCATCTGGATCGGGCCCATTATATTACGGAAGGCAGTTCAGGTCTGGCCAACGTGGCCCTTTTAAACGAACTGCATTACGATTATGTCACCATTGGCAATAATGAAGGTATCACCTTGGATTATGCCCAGTTGTCCCAGTTGTATCAAGATGCTCATTTTAAAGTGGTGGTCAACAATTTGTTTGACCAGGATGGCAAACGGCCCGATTGGTGCATTCCTTTTGATGTGACCACCTTAAACGGTATTAAAGTAGGCATCGTTGGGACAACGGTTAATTTTACTCGTTTTTACGAGCAGTTGGGCTGGAAGGTGAGCGATCCATTCCAAGCGGTGGCCGATAGCGTGGCTTTGCTTAGAGAACAGGTTGATTTTATCCTGCTTCTCTCCCATTTGGGGCTGCCCCGGGATCAGGAGATGGCCCAGAGGGTACCGGGAATCGATTTGATTCTAGGTTCCCATACCCATCATTTTTTGCCCGAGGGTTTAAAGGTGGGCAATACCTGGATTCATCAAGTGGGTAAACATGGTCAATATCTGGGCCGGGTCCAAGTGTATCGAGATCGGAACAACACGTTTACTTGTACTCCCTACGTGGAAGAGGTTAAAGAGGAGGAGCCCGATCAAGAGACTTTAACTACCTTAGGTGTTTGGGCCAAGAAAGCGGAAAATCATTTGTCCCAGCCGGTGGCAGTATTGGATGAAGATTTGCCCATCAGTTGGGATGAGGAAACGGTATTGGGCAACCTGCTGGCTGAAGCGGTGAGCGATTGGTGCAATACGCCCATTGCGCTGGTTAATACCGGACTCATTTTAGATTCCTTATCCCAGGGAACGATTACGCTAAAGGATGTGCATCATATCTGTCCTCATCCCATTAATGCGTGCCGTCTGACTCTGACAGGGGAGGAGATCCTCTCCATCTTAAACCGTTCCCTTCAACCGTCCATGCTCCAATTTCACATCAAAGGCTTGGGTTTTAGAGGGAAAAGGATAGGCATGATGGCCTTAAATGGATTAAAGGTGTATTATGAGGAGACCAAGGATCAGACGAGACAAGTGGTTTATGTCGAAACCCCTGAGGGGCCATTAAAGGAGAATGGCACCTATCGTGTAGCCACTGTGGATATGTTTACGTTTGGACCGATCTTTCCGGAACTGTATGGAAAAAAGGATACGGAGTACTTTTTGCCCGATTTTTTGCGGGATTTACTGATTAGACGGTTTAAACAGGGGGAATTGTACAAGGCTGCACAAAACCGTTGGGTCAAACGCCCTTCTTTCGGCACAAAGGAGGACAACAAAGATGAAGTTTGTTGACCATCTGTATGAGTTTTACAAGGAACGGCTGGAAGGTAGTGAAGAAAACGCAGTGGCTCTCGTGTTGTATACTTTACAAGAGCATTCACGGCAAGATCTGATGAGACTGATTGATGAGATGAGCGATGAAGAAGTGTACCATATGGTGGGCCAGTATTTGATTGAACAGTTAAAAATAAAAATGGCCAAGGAAGGACAGTTGCCCAATCGTCCTTCCGACAATCCTTTTGGGAAAGTCCATTAAAGCCATATTTTGAAGATGAGGAGCGTTGTCTATGCAGACGCAGCAAGAACAGAAGAATAAAATTTCAGTATTAGATAAAGGGTACGTGCGCCTGGTTGATGTGATGGGGGATGACTTGCGCGTTGTGAATGCGGCTCGGGTTTCTTATGCCAAGGAATCCAAAGCGTTGAGTGAGCGGGATATTCGTCTCATTAAATTTTTGGCTCGGGAAGGTCATACCTCTCCGTTTCGCCACGCCATGCTCTCTTTTGAGATTTATGCGCCACTGATGATTGCCCGCCAGTGGTGGAAATATGTGGTGGGTTCAGACCATGTGATGGATGCCTGGAATGAAGCGTCCAGACGTTATATTACACTGGAACCGGAATGGTATGTTCCTAGAGAACATGAATGGCGGAAAAAACCGGCCCATTCCAAACAAGGATCGGATGGATTCGTCCATCCAGAGCTGGGCCGAGAAGCGACGGCTCGTTTGATGAGGCAGTTGGAGGAAGGGCTGAAAGATTACGAGTGGGCCCTTGAACAAGGGATTGCGCCGGAACAGGCCCGCCTGCTATTGCCTTCCGCCTACGGCATGTATACGCCATGGTACTGGACTGCAAGCTTACAAAGCGTGGCCCATCTTTTGAATCAGCGTTTAGCCCATGACGCTCAAGCGGAGTTTCAAGCCTATGCCCAGGCGGTGTACAAGCTGGTTTATCCCTATTTTGAACACAGCCTGTCCGAGCTGGTAAAAAGTGACAACCTTTGATCCCAGTGCCGTGCTTTAAACATGGGTACTCTTTTCATATTCACAATATATTCCTGGTTAGGGTCAAAATGGAGGAGCTGCTATTGGCAGCTCCCTTTTTTGTTGGAACATTTTTGTCCAAGTGGACGAGATGTGACGCATACATATAGATGAGGGGGTGAACAGGGTGAGACGGCGACTCTTCAGGAAAGTCCCCTTAAAGCGGCGGCACGTCTTCCTTTTTGTCCTTATTCTTCTCTTTATCCTTTCAATTCAAGGTTTTTACTATATGGAGCGCAATTTGCAACCGGCTTTGATGAATATCGCCAATGCCCACGTCAAACAGATTGCCACCTTGGCTATCAATCAGGCCATATCTGAAAAGGTGAGTGAAGGACTGGATGACGGAGGCGTTCTGAAGATTGAAACATCAGCCGATGGGAAGACCCAGCTGATCTCTTTTGATTCCAAAAACCAAGCCAAAATTTTAAATAAAGTGGTCTCCTCTGCCAATGCAGCGCTGCTTTCACTGGAAAAAGAACCGATTAAAATCCCTGTGGGGCAGGCTTTCAACAGCAATTTGCTGGCTCAACTTGGCCCCTACCTGCCCATCAGTTTATATCCACATGGCTTTTCCAAGGCGAACATTACCGTCGACTTAGAAGAAGCAGGCATCAATATGGTGATGGTGACGGCTTACATCGAAATAGAGGCAGAGGTGCAAATTATCATACCGTTTTCGTCCGATCATGCCTATATCACCACCCGCTATCCCATCGAATGGCATCTGTTGCAAGGGGAAGTGCCCAATGTTTATTTTCGTGGGGATGGTGAAAGTGGTTATCCTCCTGTTTCCTTGCCGCTCAATGAACTAGAAGAGATGGAAGAGCATGAGGAAATGGAAGATGACGATGAATAAAGAAGGAAAAAAGGTTACTTTTTATTGCGTCGCTCCTCCCATTCCACTCTTCGCAACAAGGGGTAGGGATCAAAGGACCACTCCGTGCGGCCGTTATCTTTATAGATCCCGTAATGCAGGTGGGGAGGAAACTTGCCGCTGGTGCCCGGTTTGCCGTAACCGCTGGACCCCACGTAACCGATCACGGTACCCGGTTCTACAAAATCGCCCTCTTTTAGCTCTTTATTAAATCCGGCCAGATGGGCATAGTAATGGTAATTATTGTATATGTCCCTGATGCCCACCCGCCAGCCACCGTAATCGTTCCAGCCCATAATTACAATTTTGCCGTAAGTGACGGAGCGGACAGGGGTGCCGTATCCGGCAAAAATATCGGTCCCCTCATGAATTCTTCTGCCTCCCCAACCCCGCCGATCGCCCCAGGTGCTACGGTAACTGTAATTGTAATGAAGGGGGATGGGAAAGCGTTTTTCCTCCAGGTCAAGCGTGTTAAAATGGCGAAACAGATCGGCGATGGTTTCAACAATATGGACACTGGCTTCCCGTTTATACCGTTCCCACAAAGCAATGCGAAAATCGGCTTTATGGGAACCATAGCGGGCCAGATCATGGGCGAGCGTATACAGGATATCTTCATCATCACTGAGGTTTGCGCGTTGATCTCCGTTTCCATCCAGGCCTAACCCATTAAAAAACCGGATCGTTTCCAGATCAGTATCATCTTGATCGGGATTAAACAAGCCGACCCACTCTTCCTTGGGATAATAAAGGGAAATGAAGGAATCCCGCTTCGGGATATCCTGTCGAACCCGGGCCACATTGCGTTCAAACTGATCAACGGCAGCCAGATAATACCATGGGACTTGGGTGAGAGCTTCATATTTTAAGTATAAAGCCATTCGCTCAGTTAAAATCTCTTCATCCGTTAATGCAGCCTGTCCCTGTGCTTGAGCATAAGCATCAGTGAGAAGGATGGAACTAGCCAATACGGTTCCCAAGGCGATCAACAGGATGATGCGTTTCACTTTGGAACCCTCCATCTTGGTTATGGACGATACACTAGATCTCTCATAGTTTGGGTCATCGTGCTGTAAATCATGATGGCAGATGATACCAGGGGCACAGGCAAATATTTTGCCCCTTAAATGAAAAAGGGTATAATGGATACAACGATGAATCTCTGGTAAAGATGAAATTATCTCCAGTAAGGAGGAACTTCTATGCCTGAACATGAACCGGCCATCCAGCGCGAGCGGAAGCCGGAGTGGCTTAAAATAAGATTAAACACCAATGAGCATTACCATGAGCTGAAAAAAATGATGCGCTCCAAAAGTTTACATACCGTCTGTGAAGAAGCCCGCTGTCCCAACATCTACGAATGTTGGGCTGTTCAAAAAACGGCCACCTTTATGATCCTGGGTGATATTTGTACCCGAGCCTGCCGTTTCTGCGCGGTTAAGACAGGTCTACCCACTGAGCTGGATTGGGCTGAACCGGAGCGAGTGGCTCAAGCCGCTGAACAGATGAATTTAAAACATTGCGTGGTCACATCGGTCGCTCGGGATGATTTAAAAGACGGAGGAGCCACCATTTTTGCCGAAACGATCAGGGCCATCCGCCGGCGCCTGCCCCTATGCAGTGTGGAAGTGCTGATTCCTGATTTTATGGGCAGCGATGAGGCCTTGAAAATTGTGATGGACGCTAAACCGGATATTCTTAACCACAATATCGAAACGGTGCGTCGTCTTTCGGACCGAGTTCGGGCTAGGGCAAAATATGATCGTTCCTTACGTCTGTTGAAACGGGCCAAAGAGATGCAGCCCACCGTGCCCACCAAGTCAAGCATTATGATTGGCGTGGGCGAAACATACGAGGAAATTTTGGAAGCCATGGATGATCTGAGGGCCCATGATGTGGATATATTAACCATTGGCCAGTATTTGCAGCCCACCAAAAGTCATTTAAAGGTGGAAAAATATTGGCATCCCTCCGATTTTGAACGTTTGAGGGAGGAAGGGTATAAACGGGGATTTAAACATGTGGAATCGGGTCCCCTGGTCCGCTCTTCTTACCATGCCCATCAGCAGGTTCAAAACGCTGCTTCGCGCACCTGATAAATAGAATCAGAGCGATCATCAAAAAAAGAGTGGTCGAAAACGGCCACTCTTTTTATTGTTGGTTGATATTCCCTTTCCGGTGGAAATTATCTGTTTTGCGGTTAAATTCGCTTTTAAAGCGATCAGTGTTTTCAGCTGGTTCAACTGCTTTGTTTTCGGTTTCTAAGCGGTTGGGTCCTCCCATTTGTTCCACCAGGGCATCCACTTCACGGATTAAATTTTTTACGTCTGTGTTTCCGTTTGAATTTCCGTCATTCTGATGGGCAATTTGTCGGATATGATCGGTGAGACGGGGATCATTGGTGGTGTATACTTTGTACCAGCCAGGAGCCACGCTATCGGCCGCCATCGTAATTTGCTGTTCCACATTGCGGCCCGATTCTTCATTGGCGGTGTAACCAATGAGACAATGCTGGTCAGTCACTAACACGGAAGCTTCTTCCACATCAGGAAGTCCCGCCACCACTTGTCCAATCAATTCAGCCAAAAGTTGCCGGTCAACGGTGTAGGTTTGACTGCCAAAACCCCTAAAACTGGCTTCGCTGCTGTTGGCCGAATATTCGGCGAAACCGATAGGGGAGGAAAGGGCTGAGCTTTCATCTCTCATTCTTCTGGAATCTAAATCATTCCTGTTGTTTGGCCCTTGGCGATTGAAGGAAGAAAATCGCTCCCCGCGCTTGTCAGCATCTTGCCTTCTGTACAGGGGACGGAAATCCTGGGCATCGAAGCCTTCATTGGCGCCTCCTTCCATACCCATATCTGGATCCAGGTTTGGTGTTTCTCCGGGTGTTTCCGGTTGATCGCTGGTTCCCTGGTTGGAATCAATACCCTGATCATTGTCTGCATTACAACCTGCTATCCCCACCAGGATGGCCAGTGACATAAGAATGACATGGAAAATTTTGTTGGATGTCATGATTTTCACCTCCTGCTGTTAATATGCCCAGAAGCCAATAATAAATATCTGCTTTACTTCAAGGCGTAAAGTGGGTATAGTAGAAACAAAATGAGCAGGCAAGAGGTGAAAAAAGTGGCCGATATCATCATCAAAGGGCAAGCCTATGAATTGATTCGGAATGTTCGGCAAGGTTGGAATCCCGAAGTGTTTCGCCAGCGATACAGTGACATCTTAAACAAATATGATTATATCGTGGGCGATTGGGGTTACTCGCAACTCCGTCTCAGGGGCTTCTATGATGATAACAACAAGCGAGCTAAAGCCGCTTTTGACACCAAAATCAGCACGTTAGATGAATATATTTATGAGTATTGCAATTTTGGCTGTGCCTATTTTGTCCTAAAAAAAGTGAAAAAAAAGGAGATGCCAACCAACGCTTAGTTTGGCTGGCATCTTTTGTTATAGGATGATTTCAGATAAAAAGTTGTGCAGCTCCTTTTCCTCTTCTTCATTAAGATTAAAGGCATAGGCTAAATAGCCTTCCTCTTCCAAATCATCGGGTCCAATAATGGCTGAACGGCCTGATTGGATGTCAATCACCAACATTTTTCCATAAAAACGGTCGGTTTGGACAATGGCCAAATCGAACCGCTTATTTTCGCCAAAGAAGCCAATATAGCGGGTTCTGGTCTGCTCAGTTTCATCATAAAAAATATCATGCACCTTTAGAGGCCTCCCTCTTTTTTACTTTGAGACTGCTTTTAGTATAAAATAAATGTATAAATATGACAAAGAAGGAGCTATATCCAAATATGGAACAGGTGGGAACTGCCCTTATCATCTTATTGGCCATCGTGTTCACCTTTATCATCACCATATGGTCTGGAAAACGAAAAGCGCGGCAGATGCGCAATAAAGATAAGGCATAGGGGGAGACGAATGTATTTCGTTGATTTAAAGTTGCTGCACCAGCGCTTAGCCTACATGGAGCAATTGGTGAACTATCTCCTGGATGAAAAACACATGCCCGTAAACCCAGGCGATGATGGGGGATCTTTGACGATACCGTTAGCTTATGAACGGGCGCTTCATCTTGCCATTGAAATCATTTTGGATGTGGGCCACCAGATGATTGACGGCTTTATGATGCGGGATCCCGGCAGTTATGAAGATGTGCTGGATATCCTGGTGGATGAGGAAGTTCTGACCGACCAAGAGGGTGAGCAGTTGAAACGTTTGATTGCGCACCGCAAACAGTTGGTTCAGCACTATATCCAGGTGGAGCATGAAAAGATCCAGTCGGGAGTGGAGGAGGCCCAGGAGGCGCTCCAGCGTTTTCCAGAGCGCGTAAAAGATTATTTAACCCATCAGCTGGGGCCTGTTCATGCCTTTAAACAGGGGGAGTAACCAAACGGAGGAGTGAACCGCGTGAAATCGTACAAGCTCTTTATCCTAGACCTTGATGGCACCATGTACCGGGGCAGCGAAAAAATTGAAGAGGCGCCCCAGTTTATTAAGGAATTGGATTTAAAAGGGCAGGAGTATATTTTTCTTACCAATAACTCCACTAAAACCCCTCAGGATGTGGTGGAACATTTGGGACGGTTTGGCATAAGGACCGTTCCGGAAAAGGTATACACCACCAGCGTGCTGGCCGCCCGGTTTATTACCCAAAAGAAGGAGCGGCCCACCGTATACATGATCGGGGAGGAAGCGCTGCGCCAGTCCCTGCTTGATGCTGGCTGTAAGTTAGTCGATGAGGAGCAGGACCTTGCGGCATGTGATTTCGTGGTGATGGGACTGGATCGGCACGTCACCTATGAGAAACTGGCCAAAGCCACCCTGGCCGTCAACAAGGGAGCTGCTTTTATTTCCACCAATGCCGATAAAGCGCTTCCGTCGGAGAGAGGGCTTGTCCCCGGTAACGGGGCGCTGACGGCAGTGGTCCAGACGGCTACGGGGCAAAAGCCAACCTATATCGGCAAGCCGGAACCGTTTATGCTGGATATTATTTTGCAGGAAAAAGGACTGACCAAAGCGGACGTCTTGATGATTGGTGATAATTACGAGACAGATATTATGGCTGGTATCAGGGCGGGTGTGGATACAGCTTTGGTCTTCACAGGGTTTACCAAAGCAGACGATTTGAAACAGGTGAACCATTTGCCCACCTATCAATGGAAAACGCTTTTGGATGCCTTTCGTGAAGTTCAGGTGACAACTTGAAAGCCTTAAATAGTTTGATCCCGAGTGATTTAGCTTACCGTAAAGATCCAGACCGCACATGCGCCAGGCGGCTGGAGGCGGCTGAAGCGATGGCAGCCACCAAATCATCCAAAAAGGTGTGGCAGCCGTTTTTCTTATCATTTAATTGGCCCAATATATGGGGCTTGGTTCGGTCCAGATAGCCAAAATTGGTCAGGCCAATGCTACCGTAGATGTGTAAAATGGCCAGAGCCAACACTTCATCAATGCCGTATAAGCCTTCATCATCCTCAATGATGTTTTGCAATGGTTGGTCCAGTTTATTTTGTTCGGCCAGTTTATCCAGCATAATGCCGGTTAAGACAGCGTGTTGAACATCCCGCTTGGTGAGCACATGCTTGATTTGTTCTTCTACCAGGCGATGATCAAGATCGGGAATAAATTTTTTTTGCAGCATGATGACCAGTTCACGAATCTGTTCTAAACGGACCCCTCTCTCTTCAAGGTAGCGCCAGGTTATCTGTTCAAGATCGTTCATTGTCATCCAGGTCACTTCCTGTCTGTGATGATTGGGACGGGAGTATCCGCTACAATAGCTTACTTCCGGCACTTCTCAAATATACATAAGCGCCAATAAACGTAAAAAAACCCTCTGCTTCAATGCAGAGGGTTAATTGCCGTTAAAGCACTTGTTCCACTTCTTTAATTTCCGGAATTTCTTCCATCAAGGCCCGCTCAATACCGGCTTTCAAAGTCATCGTGGAGGCGGGGCAGCTGCCGCAGGCACCCAGCAGGCGCAATTTTACAACGCCGTCTTCCACTTCAACCAGCTCGCAGTCGCCACCATCCCGCTGCAGGAACGGGCGCAACTTATCCAGCACTTCTTGCACTCTGGCTTCCAAATCCATTATTCATTCCTCCTTCTCAATTTATTATATACTGATCGACTGTAAAAATCGAATCAAATGCTTATGAGGCCATCATAGATGATGATCATTCTTATTATACCATATCATCCATTCCTCTGTGCTGGTGGTGTGCGTGGAAATCTGGTATTAAGTGGCTATAGAATGGATTGACATGGGAAGGGGCTGTCCAGTAGGATAAGCATTAGAAAGGCAGAGAAGGTATGAGACCACTGATCGAATTTTGTCAAAACAATCTTGCTCAAGGAACGGAACGGGTGAAAGAGCGGCTGGAAAAAGACCCCAACTTAGATGTAATTGAGTATGACTGTCTCAGTTACTGTGATACATGTGCCTCATTCCCCTATTGTTTAGTGAATGGCGTTGTGGTCACAGGTGAATCCCTGAAGCATCTGCTTAACAAGATTGAAGCAGAGATTAAGCGACAGGAAGATGAATTATTGGCTGAGTAAGGGAAGGAGAAAACTTCGTTGACTGGAACTTGGATCAATGTGGGCGCTGTGCTGGCGGGCAGCACGATTGGACTCCTTTTGGGAGCCCGCTTTTCGGATCACTTAAAGGAAACGGTGATGCAGGGGATTGGGGTCGTCACCCTATTAATCGGATTGAAAATGGCCTTCACCACGCAAAACGTGTTAATCGTGTTGGGCAGCATATTGTTGGGCGGTCTAGTCGGTACGTGGTGGCGCTTAGATGAGCGTTTAAACCGCTTTGGGTTATGGGTGGAACACCGCCTGACTGATGTTGCGTCAGGTAAGTCCCGCGACCAGCAAGAAGAGGGTTTAGAAGATAGGCGTAAACCGGGTCAATCAGGGACCGGACGTTTTGCCCAAGGCTTTATCACCACCAGCCTCCTGTTCTGCATTGGTCCCATGACCTTTCTGGGGGCAATTCAGGATGGCCTTTCGGGCGATTATCAGCTGCTGGCCATCAAGTCTGTTTTGGATGGATTTTCAGCCATCGCCTTTGCGGCTTCATTAGGGGCTGGTGTCATGTTAAGCACGTTAACTGTTTTGGTGATCCAAGGCAGTTTAACCATGATGTCCAGCTTGTTTCAGACCCTTTTAACGGATGCCGTGATTGCGGAACTGACTGCCACTGGTGGCGTGCTGGTGCTGATGATTGGGTTAGGATTGCTGCATTTGGTCTCCATCCGAGTGGCCAATTTTTTGCCTGCTTTACTTTTTGCCCCCCTCTTATTATGGGTGGCTGACCAGCTGACCAAACTGATGTAACGGAGCAATTAAACAGCGACTTGGTTGATATGAAATCGGCCAAGTCGCTTTCATATTTTTCTTAACGCTAACACCAGCCCATATCGCATCCTTCCACATATTGTTTTACGGACACTTTTTTAGCAACTGATGGTTTAGAAGGCTTGACGGGCTGATTCAGGCTCTGACTGGCTTCCGCTTCCAATTGGGCCCGATCAATGTGAATAACACCTAATGTTTTATTTTTGAACTTCACCACAAGCTGATTATTCACTAAATCGACATTGACAAACTCTAAAAGCTTGTTTTTTTCCATTGTATTACCCCCTTTAAGAAGTTAACTGAATCCCATTAATGATTGGCAACCCAGTGCGAATTATACATAGTATATGGTATATGGCTCCAGTTAAAACAATGTTGTGTTTAAAATTATTATAATATAATATTGATTATAATCCAAGTGGTTATAAATTGAAAAATAAGCCTTGACGAATTTGGAATGCATCATTATTGTTGTATTAGGGCAACTTTTTTTGATGAGATCAACTCTTGATGCTTATTTTTTAGTAAAAAATTTGCCCTAGGCCAAAAATTTGGCGCCAATCAAAATGGCGATGACATATAAATAGGATAACGGCTTAACTGGGAGGAAGAAAAGTGAAGATAAATAAACATCAAATTTGGATCGGATTGGCGGTTTGCAGCATACTTATA
>CALFAC010000076.1 GCA_937927935.1 uncultured Bacillaceae bacterium | reverse complement strand
CATGCCATGTTCAGTTTCAAAAAGAAGTTAAGTGCATTGGCCCTTTTTATTGCACTAATATTTTCAACCATCATTCTCTTAGAAAATGATAGTGAAAATTTAACTCAGTATATCGACGATTCGACGGGCTATGAAATTTTACGATTAGAAAATAGTCATGGGATTATTGAGATAGATTTGGGAATTTTAGAGGAGTCAGTACGAGAAGATTTTATTCAACTTGAGGTAAAAAATAGCCTTGTTCAACTAAAGGCTTTCTCAGTTAAAAATATGAATGAGATTAAGGAAGTCAATATTCGGTTTTTTCCCATATCCAATTCACCCAAAATCGTTAGATTTTTTTCTCCATCCAATTCGACAAGAGTTGTTGCGAAAATACGAGTGGTAAATAAGACCCTCTATAAAATACCGTGGGCAACCATTAATGTAAATGATATTCCTTCCGTTGTTGACGATTATTTCTATAATGGATAAGGTTGGAGGCGTCCAAAATAACAAACAAAACGCCAACGAATAAAAAAGCGTGCCGTCAACCTTTAAACAGCATCATTCGTTATGGAGTTAATTATAGGTCGACGACACTTTTGATGGACCAGCAAAAAACAATAAATTAATCGGAAAGTAATGGGTTATTTCCGTTTGCGCATCATATCAAAGGGTTTCACAGGTTGTTCCACTTTCATTTTAACGGTCATCATGGGATGGGGAGCCCGGTCTATGGGCAGATTATCCTCATCCCATATTTGCGTCACTTTTTGTTTAAAACGGTGAAAATCAGGGCCAAAAAACTCCACCTCGTCCCCCACCCCAAAGTTGTTGCGCTGCTGAAGGGTGGCCACTTGAGTGGTTGGATCGTAATCCAGCACCAAAGCCGCAAAATCATATCTGGGCAACTGTTCCGGTTTTCCAAACAGCTGATCTTGAGCCGTAGGATCCCCAAAATAGAATCCAGTAGATAAAGAACGTTGGGCTGCCTTCCAAATTTCATCGATCCACTCTTCACGTAGCTTAAAGTTTTGCGGATCGGCACAGTAGGAGTCGATCACCTGCCGGTAAACATTGCAGACGGTGGCGATATAATGGATGCTTTTCATCCGGCCTTCAATTTTAAGGCTGTCCACCCCGGCCTTAATCATGAGAGGGATGTGCTCCACCATACTTAAATCTTTGGCGCTCATGGTAAAGGGAATCCCATCTTGACTGATGCGCTCATCCCCATACAGTTCGTAATGCCAGCGGCAAGACTGGGCACAACCTCCCCGGTTGGCGTCTCTGGCGGTCATATGATTGGACAACACACACCGTCCGGAATAGGAGATGCACATGGCTCCGTGGATAAACGCTTCCACTTCAATATCCACATGACGCTTAATCTCTTTGATTTCCTCCAAGGAAACTTCCCGAGCGAGTACAACTCTGGGAATGCCTTCCTTCGCCCAAAATTGGATCGCTTTCCAATTGGTGATGGAGGCTTGCGTGCTGATATGCATATCCAAATCAGGAGCCGCCTCCCGCCCAAGTTCAATAATGGCCGGGTCAGCCACAATCACCGCATCGACACCTATCTTTTGAAGCGTTTTAAAATAGTCTTTTACTCCGCTCAAATCTTCGTTATGGGCGATAATATTGGCGGCCACATACACTTTTGCACCGTGGGCTTTAGCAAACTCCACACCTTGAGCCATATCTTCAAAACTAAAATTGCCAGCTTTAGCCCGCAGGCCATATTGCTGACCTCCTATATAGACCGCATCAGCCCCGTAGCGAACGGCAAACTGAAGTTTTTCCAAATTGCCCGCCGGAGCTAAAAGCTCCGGTTTTTTTAACTGTGAGGATTCCCTCTCTCTGCTTTGGGTAACCAGTTCCGTTGCTGACATGCAGGTCCCTCCTTTAACATCGGTTAAGTTGCCCAGTGCTGCAACAGCGAGCATATTATTTGTCAGAGAAAGCGATCAGATGAGCTCAAATCTTTTTAGTAGATCTGCTCCTTAAAGTAAAAGCCCGTCCCTAAGCGCCGTTCAGCAGGCTGGATGGAGTGGATGACGTGAAGCCAATCGTTTAGTTTCGTCTGAAACTTTTCCGGATCAGCACAATAGGTATCTATTGCCTCCCGATAAATGCGCACCACCTGTTCCAGGTAGGCTGTCGTCTTAAACAGCCCTTCAATCTTTAAGCTGTCGACGTTGCCATCAATAAACGCGGGCAAATGTTCCAACATGCAAATATCCTCACTGCTCATGATGTGCGTGCCATTCATATCCTCATAGATGGGATGGTGCGATTCCTCTCTTTTTGTTTCTTTTAAATATAACCCGGCCTCCAGGTCTGTCCGACCTTCTTCATTAATATGCTGCATGTAATTGCGCACCAGACGGCGAGCAGAGTGAAAAATGCAGGTCATGCCATGCACTTGCGCTTGAATTTCTATGTTGGTCTTTGCTTTGATCTTAAGAACATTGTCCAATGAGAGCTCCCTGGCCACGATGGCTCGGGACGCTCCTTTCTTGGCCCAGTAATTGACCGTTTCATAATTGGTGGAGGTGGTTTCCGTATTCCAATGGAGGCGCAGTTTGGAGTCAATCTCCCAAACGGTCATCAACACTCCAGGATCACCAAAAACAATAGCGTCTACGCCAATTTGTTCCAATTGCTTCAGATAATCGGGCAACAGCTTGATGACGTCGTTATGAAACAAAGCATTTACGGATACGTAAACTTTGGCTTGCCTTTGATGAGCCAGCTTCACCGCCTCTTCAATTTGAGGCAGTTCAAAATCGCCAGCCACCCTTAAGCCGTAGCGCTGATGGCCAATGGAAAAGGCATCAGCTCCCGCATCCAGCAAGCGGCCCATCTCTTCTAAATCTTTGGCCGTCACAAGTAATTCCGGTTTGGTTTTCATCTAGCATCACTCCAAGTTGTTCACATTATACTATAACAGCGCTCCAAACCCAAAACAAAAAAACACCTTTCTCAACCGAAATAGAGGTAAGAAAGGTGTTTTAACATTTATATATGAGGCGGTTTACGCTTTAGCAGATCGCCCCGGACCGCTTCATTCACCAGGCGACCCTCTTTTACCACCACTTCCCCTTTTATAATGGTGCAGACCGGTTTTCCCGTCATTTGTAATCCTTCAAAGGGAGTATAATCCGATTTCATGTTTAATTGATCCCGGCTTAACCGATAAGTCACATGGGGATCAAAAAGGACGAGATCGGCATCGCTGCCCACCTCTATAACCCCTTTTTGAGGATAAAGGCCCATTAGTTTGGCCACTTTGGTAGATGTGAGCTCCACAAAGTGCTGAATTGATAGTTTACCGGTGGCAACCCCTTCGGAAAAGAGAACCATTCCCCTGGTTTCCATGCCGGGTAAACCCGCCGGTATTTTGGTGAAATCATTCTGGTATTTCTTTTTCTGAGCCAAAGTGTAGCCGCTATGATCGCTATTAACCACATCGATCAGCCCATCCTGCAGCAAGCCCCACAATCCATCCCGCACCTCAGCCGGCCTAAGCGGTGGACAGCATATATAATTTTGTCCGTCTTCCTGAGCATAAACCTGATCCGTTAAAACCAGGTAATGGGGACATACTTCAGTGAAAATGGGTAGCTTTTGTCTATAGGTTTCCAATAGCGACCTCAGCTGATCACTGGCCACATGGACAAACAGGGCGGGGGCATCGGTCTCTTCAATCAAGGGGATTAAACTGGCCACTGCCTGTACTTCCGCTATGGGGGGACGGCTTAAGGGATGAAACTTAGGCGTTGTCTGGTGGGCAGACACAAATTTTTTCACCTCATGCTCAATCAATTCGGCACTTTCGGCATGAAATTTAGCCAGGCCTCCTTTACGGGCAATGATTTTAAGCACTTCATAAATGGCCCCCATTTCAAGCATCACGCTCTCTCTATACACCGTAAACATTTTAATGGAGGGAAATCCGCCCGTGATTATCTCTTCGATCTCCTGTTCGTTGGCCGGACTTAAAGTGGTGATGCAGGCATGAAACGAATAGTGAACCAACGTGTTATTTTTGGCCGCTTCCATTTTACGGTTTAAAGCTGAAAGCGGCGTTTCACCGGGACTGGGGATGGCAAAATCAATCAATGTTGTCGTTCCTCCTAAGGCGGCCGCTTTAGAAGCTTCATAAAATGAGTCTACGGAGCGAAACTCGCCCACTTGTTGATCAATGTGGACATGGGCATCGATCAGTCCTGGCAAAACATAATGGTCTTTCGCATCAATCTCCTGCAGGGCTTGGGCAAACAGCTGGGCATCTCCCAAAGCAACGATTTTTCCATCTTTAATGCCGATATCAAGGGGCAGACAAGCATCATGTCTGACCACCATCCCATTTTTAACAATTAAATCAAGCAACCGATCACCCTCCCCCTTCACCCTGCACAACATCAGGCTCGATCAGCTTATCTCGCTTCCACCGTCTTATTCTAAAAGCAGATTGGGCAACCAGGTGACGATCTCCGGAAAGGCCACAAAAAGGATCAACAGCACGATAATGGCGTACAAGAAAGGCCAAATGCCTCTAAAAATCACTTCCAGGGGAACATCTTTGACCACCCCTTTGATCACATACACATTGATGCCAACGGGCGGTGTAATCACTCCCATCCCGCCCACTAACACGATGATCACACCAAACCAGATGGGATCATACCCCAGTTCCTGGGTCACCACAGGGTAAAAAATAGGGATGGTTAACAAGATCAAAGCCAAAGCATCGATAAAAAAACCTAATATTAAATAAATTAAGAGGATGAAGCCCATGATGACAAAGTGAGGTAAAGGAAGATCACCAATCCAGGAGGCCAGCTCAAAAGGGATGCGGGTGATGGAAATAAACCGTCCATAGGTGACTGCTCCCACCACTAAAAACATCACCATTGCTATGGTGCGGGTGGTATCATAGAGGGATTGTTTGAATCCCGCCCAGTTTAGCTGTTTGGTCAACCAGGTGACAAGCAAAATGCCAGCTACGCCGACCGCCCCCGCTTCAGTGGGAGTAAACCAACCCAAAAACAGGCCGCCCAAAGAAAGGCCGAAAACAATGATCACTTCCACTAACCCAGCTCCCCTTAAAGCTTGGAAGCGCTCTCGCCAAGTAAAACGTTGCCCCCGGGGAGCCAGTTCAGGACGGCGATAGACGCTGATGGCAATCGCTATCATGAACAAAAGGGTCAGCAAAATGCCAGGCACAAGGCCGGATAAAAACAACTTGCCGATCGATTGTTCTGTGGCGATGCCATAGATGATAAAGAGGACACTGGGGGGAATGAGGACCCCTAATATGCCTCCGGCAGCGACACTGGCTGTGGCCAAGGAATCATTATATCCCCGCTTGCGCATTTCCGGAATGGAGATGGCCCCAATTGTGGCCGAAGTGGCGGTATTGGAACCGCAGATGGCCCCAAATACGGCAGCGGTCCCCTGGGTGGCCAAGGCCAAGCCCCCTGGAAGATGACCGATTAGCTTATAGACAAAATCATATAAACGGCTACCAATACCAGAATAATAAGCAATATAACCCATCCAGATAAACATGGGCACCACACTTAACGAGTAGGAGGAAAAGGTGGCGTACAGTTCCATGGGGACCACTTTGAACGCGGCACTAGGGGAATTGATCAGGCTGATTCCTAAAATGCCAATGATTAACATGGCATAGGCGATGGGCATGCGCAACAGCATCAGCACAAAAAACAATAAGGTACCAATAAGACCGATCATGACGGGGCTCATCCTTGCCGCCCTCCATTTGATAGCAAAGATAACAGTTTGCCCAACACCACCAAGCCCATCAACCCTAAGCCTAAGGCAATCAGATAAATAAAGGGGGCATGGGGCACGCCCGAGGATAACCCCACCTCACCGCGCAAACTGATGGTATACGCATACTGGGCAACATAATAAGCGACGACGAGAATTAAAATGACGCTGATTAATCCAATAATCACATCGATCCCCTTTTGTAACCATTTTGGAAAACGCTGCATCAAAATGTTGATGGAGATATGGCCATCTTCAAAGGCACAATAGGCCAATGCAAGCCCGATGGCAATGGCTGTAAAAAATCCGACAAAATCATAGGTCACTTTAATGGGATTGTTAAATAGCACTCGTAAAAGAATATTACCCACCACTAAAACCATGGTCACAAAAAGACTTAACGCAGCAATGTTGTTCAACCATAAACTGATCCTGCCCATAGCCTGGTTATACCGCCTGAGCACCTTTGGACACCCCCGTAAGCATCAAGTTTCGTCGCATGATGTTCGTTTATTAAAATGACATTTAAAAAAAGTCTAAGTGGAGACACCTGGGCCACTCTTATTGACCCAGGTGTTCCATTTTGGAGTAGATGGTTAATCTCGTTTTTACCAAGGACCTAATTTCATTTAAATTCTGCATTATATTTCTCCGTCAGTTCCAAAATACGTTGGATCACTTCTCTTCCGGGCAGTCCCTGTGCTTCCATCTTTTCGATATACTCCTCTTGCAATGGCTGCAAGCGTTCCATCCAACGGGCATGTTCTTCTGCAGACAGTTCAATAATTTCTACATTTGGAAAGTTTTCCCGGGTATAATTCATGGCCGATTCATTGAGCTGATCCCATAACGAGGAGGCTGCCTCTTCAAAAATGGTTTGATTCACCTCGGTGATGGCCTGTTGGATTGATTCTGGAAATGATTCCCATAGCTCCCGATTCATGGTCACATAGTGAACAGAATTGTAAACCACAGGAACCACTGTAATATAATCGATCACTTCCGCCATATTCCACCCTTCCAACACTTCGGCAGGAGCCAGGTTCCCCTCAATCACCCCGCGAGCCAATGCTTCATAAGCATCACCCATGCCCATCCCCACCGGTGTGGCGCCCAGCATTTCCATGGTGTCGATTTGGGTACCGCTCGCCCGAATCTCTAGACCTTGCAAATCTTCCAATGTTCTGATGGGCCGCTTGCTTAAGATAGTGCCAGGAGATAAACCATAGGTAAACATGACCTTGGTATCGCGCAGTTCTTCAGGGTCAAACTCCTCAATTAAATCTCTGGATACATAGCTGGACACCTTGCTGTTCACATACTCTATTCCTCCTAAATACATGGCATTCATCAATGGGAAGCGGCCCAGGTTATAGCCGATGGCCGAATGACCCACGTCGGCGATTCCTGAGATCACCCCTTCATAAACATCGGTATCCTTCAACAATGTACCGGCAGGATAAATTTCGACGGATACCAATCCATCGGTCGCCTCATAAACGGCATCAGCCCAGGCTTGAGTGATCTGAATGGCAGCCTGGTGGGTGTTTGGGAAAAAGTCTGCAAATTTGATGGTGATGGGTTCCATCGTTTCCTCTTGCTCATTAACCGTATTTTCTTCCCCAGTGCCATTCTCATCTTGAGGCGTCTCAGTGGATGACCCTGTCTCCGTCTCTCCCCCACAACCGACCAGCATCATGATCACCAGCAGGGGAAACAATATTCCCAATAGACCCACTTTTACAACACTTGTCCTACCCACAATTTTCCCCCCACACTTTATTTAGCGATGAGATAGATGATCCAAACCCCTTTTTAATTTAAGAGATCCGGTTGCTCCTTAATAATCAGATCCCACAAGGGCTGGAAGTTGAACCAACCATTTTCAGGCGAACCCACCTTTTGAGCGGTGTCTAGGGCTACCTGATGGTCAATCAATTTGGGTTTTCCCACCGCTTCAGCCAAAAGTTGCACTTGACAACAACGCTCCATGGAAATGTACCACCAGGCCGCTTCATCTACCGTATGGCCAACAGTCAGTAAACCGTGATTTTCCAGAATAAGGGCTTTTTTCTTTCCCAGGGTCCGAGCCATCCGAGCTCCTTCACTGTAATCCAACACCACGCCGGAAAACCCTTTAAACACTTCATGATCCTGGTAAAACGCACACGCATCTTGCGTTATAGGATCCAGTTTCCGGCCTAAAGCGGACCAAGCCATCCCATAGGTGGAATGAACATGAGCCACAGCCAACACATCGGGTCTCGCTTTGTGAATCTCAGAATGAATCACTAACTGAGCACCACCAACAACCCCCTCACCTTCAATCAAATCCCCCTTGGCATTAACCAGCAACAAATTGGAGACGGATACCTGACTAAAATGCATGCCAAATTGATTCATCCAAAACAGATCGGGATATTCCGGATCCCGAACCGTCACATGGCCGGCAATGCCATTGTCAAAACCCAACTTGGCAAACAATCTGAATGTGGCCGCCAAACGTTCTTTGCGATGCCGCCGCTCCTCCTCCACTGTTTTAAACGTGGGAGGCGTGGGCGTTTTTGAATATAGTTTAGCTTGCACCTTTTAGCCCCCTTCAATTGAATTAGTGGTTTACGATTGTACACTTCCAATAAATTGGTTAGAAAGTCATGCTATTAAAATCTTATGAAGGGGAAGTACAAATATGTCTACTTGATGAGCGTTCCTCGAGAACATAAAAAAGCTGCTATCCTTTTAAAGGATAGCAGCCACTCTTTCCATCATATCTTATTCAGCCACATCAACATCCATCACAAATTCACCGATCCGTTCAATTCGTAACCGCACCTTATCTCCTTTTTGGATGGGGCCCACACCGGCCGGTGTTCCGGTGGTGATGATATCCCCCGGATAGAGGGTCATCGATTGGGAGGCCACCTCCAAACACTTGTAGCAGTTGAAGATCATCTGATCCGTGTTGATGGACTGGCGCAGTTCATCATTCACCCACAAATCCATCTGCAATTTATGGGGATCGCCCACCTCATCGGCCGTCACAATCCAGGGGCCGATAGGAGTAAAGGTGTCAAAGGACTTGCGCCAGGTGCGTTCTTCTTCACCGCGCAAGGTGATATCCAAACAACCAAAATAGCCAAATATATACTTTGGCGCCTCTTCCATACTTACATTTTTTGCTTTCCGCCCAATCACAAAAGCCAGCTCAGCTTCATGATCATGGCGCCGATCTTTAAAGGGTAACAGGATCTTTTCGCTTGGTCCTACAATGGAAGAGGGTGCTTTTAAAAACAGTTTCAGCTTTTCAATGGTAAATGGGGCATTGTTAAATTGGGCGTTCATTTCGGACTGATGGTTTAAATAGTTGACAGGAGCGGCCCAAATTTTACCGGGGTTCGGAACAGGGGCCCTCAGTTTAACCTCTTCAAGGGGATGCCCTTTGGCCTGGGTAACAGCCTGTTCTAAGGTTGGCTTTAGCTGATCAAAGTTTTGCATCAATTGAACCAGAGAGCCTTGAACATTGGTACGATCCCAACCGATTGATTCCGATACATCATAGGCTTGGCCATCTTGAACGATGGCCAAGCGGTTATCATTGATCACGGCGATTTTCATAATCTCACTCCGTTCCTTAACTCTTGCTTATGCTGGGTTTGTGCGTGAATCCACCGCTTTGCGCAGTTCCCCTTTGCGGACTTTTCCGGAAGGTGTGGTGGGAAGTTCTTCCCAAACTTCAAGATATTCGGGCATTTTATATTTGGCCATGCCCATATCCGTTAAGAACTTAACCATATCTTCTAACGTAAACGGAGCATCCGTTCTTAATGAAACGATGGCCTTACCTTTCTCTCCCAACCGCTCGTCAGGCACACTAATGACGGCAGCCTGTCTGATGTTGGGATGCATTAAGAGGGCTTCTTCCACTTCAGCCGCATGCACCTTGAGGCCTCCGCGGTTAATAATATCTTTTTTGCGTCCGGAAAAGTGAACATAGCCCTGTTCATCAATCCATCCTAAATCTCCCGTTAGAAAATAGCCATCACGGGTGCGCGATTCTTCAGTTGCTTTAGGATTTTTATAGTATTCGATAAACAGTGATTTGCCGCGATAAGCGATCTCTCCTTCTTCTCCAGGAGGTAGTTTCTCTCCATCTTCCCCGATGATGGCCACTTCTCCTACCGGGTTGGCCCGCCCCACCGTTTCCACAGCATAATGGGGCGGATCATTGGGACGGGTAAAGGTGCCTGCCCCCACCTCCGTCATGCCCCACTGGGCTCCTACCACACAGTTAAAGCGTTCTCTAAATTCCTCCACCATTTTGGCCGGAATCTTAGAGCCTCCGGTGAGAACCATGCGCAGCGAGGTGCTCACTTTCTCCTGGGTTCGCACCAATGATAAGATATCCAACATCTGGGCCGGAGCCGCAATGAGGAACGTAACACCGTATTCCTCCAATAACTGCATCACTTTTTCGGGGGTGTAGGCATCAAGCATCACTTGCTTGGCCCCGTTATAGATGCCGGACGTAATGACAGGGAAAGCAAACATATGGCTAATGGGTGTTAAGGATAAGATCACTTCATCTTGGGTAATGCCATATTCATTAGCAGATAAAAGATGGATCGGAATAAACGTCCGGTAGGTGTGCAAAACGGCTTTCGGATCGGACTCCGTCCCTGAGGTAAACATAACGGTAACCACATCATCCAGCTGAGGCGGTTCTTCCACCCAAGTAGACTGTACCGGTTCCTGATTGACCAGTTCTTCAAAGGACAAATCACCCTCCGCCCGCTTTTCGCCATAGGTGATCACATGTTCCAGGGACGGCGCCACCGCTTTAAGCTCCATCATCATGGCGGCATGGTGAAAGCCTTTCCATTCATCAATCACGATAACCGCCTTGGTTTCGCTATGATTAAACATAAATTTCAGTTCTTTTTGACGATAGGTGAGGTTTAGGGGCAAAAAGATGGCCCCCAGCCGGGCAATAGCCAGATGGGCGATGATATAGGGCCAGCCGTTAGGCAATTGAACGGCCACCACATCTTTCTTCCGGATCCCCATTTCATACAGCTGGGCGGCCAAACGATGAGATAGGCGATCTAAATCTTGAAAGGAAAAGGTTTTGTCTTTATCAATAACCGCTGTTCGACCACCATATTGTTTAACCGCATAGGCCAAAACCTGGGTGATGGTCAGGTCACTGCCTGCTTCATGCATCATCATATCCTCCCATCCAACGGCTCTTACACTTCTTGATCGGGATCAAAGGTGCCTACCACATTTTGATGGCCGTTGTTTTCTTTATATTCTTCAACCCTTTCCATTCCCAGCATCTGCATCACGGGCAAATCGTTGAAGGAGAACAGATAAGCGTCTTCAGAGCCTGTATTGACATGCTCATGCCATTGCCAGGGAGGTAAAATGAGGAAGTCACCCCGTTCCCACTCATATTTAACGCCGTTGATGACGGTGTAACCCTTTCCTTCTAAAACATGGTAAACGGCGCTGTGCACATGGCGGTGGGCTTTGGTGTGCATGCCGGGTGTCAATTTTTGCATCGAGGTGCCGATTCGAAAGTCGGCCGAGCCACCAGTTAAGGGGTTGATATAATCCACTGCATAGCCATCAAAGGGATCAGGATCATGTTCAGACATAATCTCCAGCACTTGTTTAACCTGACTCCATTTGTACGCTAGTTGTGGTGATGGATATCCTTTGCGGTTGCGGTCACCAAAAGGACGATACAAACCGGAGGTGTATTGCTTCACTGAGAAATTGTCTGGCTTGTCAACGGGATAAATATCATCAGAATAGGGTTCAAAGAAGGAACCTGTTAACGATTTAACCAGGCCCACATCCAAGCCGTCCATCCAAATCATGGGCTCAGTGCCTTCATGGCCGTGATCATGCCAGGTCCAAGCTGGGGTCAAAATGCAGTCGCCCCGCTCCATGTAAATCTTTTCACCGTTAACCGACGTGTACGCTCCATCTCCTTCTAAAATAAACCGGATTGCGCCCTGGCTGTGCCGATGTGAGGGAGCCACTTCTCCTGGAAGAAGCAATTGCACACCGGTATACAAGGTATAGGTGGAATAGCCTAATAGTCCTTTTTTAGCGAGAGAAGGATTCTGAAGATAGATGACGCGCCGTTCACTTTGCCGTCCCAAACCTAACAGTTCACCTGCGCGATGCAGATAAGCCTTAATCTTGTCCAATTTCCATAAATACGGTTCAATATCATGGACCGGTTCCTTGGTGACCAACTCCTGCAGATCTTCCCACAAGGGGCCCAAATGGTTTTTTTCCAACTCCTTACGCATGGTGGCCAAATCGGGAATATGAGGGATTGGATAACTCATCACAATAACCTCCATTCATCTCAATTCATAATGTGAATTGATGACTCATATTGTTAATTATAAACTACTTTATTATTTTTTAATTGTCAATATATATTTATGGTTTAATATCGACCGATATTAAAAAAAGGCTGGAATCTCCTTGTTTCCAGCCCATTCAAAAAATATTT
>CALFAC010000075.1 GCA_937927935.1 uncultured Bacillaceae bacterium | reverse complement strand
AGATCCCCCTTTGTGCTAATTTTATCCTTAATTCAAAAAATATTATAAATAAAGATAGAATTATTTTCAATAAATTTTACGATTGTATTAGATACATAATATTGATAATTTAACGTACGTCAAAGTTTAATAATATAATAAAGTACATAATAATATGAAAATCGATTATAATTGGGATGATTATATACTTGACAGAATTATTTTTTAAGTTATATTATAAAATTAAGACGAATATCAAAAAAACATAATAAAGATTGGTAAAAGGAGGTTGTTTGATGTGACGAACGCTTTAAAAGAGAAAATTGCTAAGGGCTTTGTCGTGGAAAGCATAGAAGATATGAATGAAGAATATTTGGAAGTTTTGAAACAAACATTAATCATCGTAGGGGATACGGAACTGTTAAGCGTACCGCCGCTGTTAACCGTTTACCAGCAAGCCCCTACCTTGAACAATAAGATTACGGCGTTGGCTATCGTGCAAGATGAGCTGGGGCACGCTCACATCGCCTACCGGCTTCTAAAGGATCTGGGGGTAGACACGAAAGAGCTCCTTTACAACCGCCCGCCTCATAAGTTTAAAAATCCCTATGCCTTTGACTTTAAACTGGACAACTGGATTGAACTGGGGGTGTTTAACGCATTTTTTGACCGGGCCGGCTATACCCTCTTGGGAGACGCCTTTGAACACACCTCTTACGGCCCCTGGAAGCGGGCCTTGGTCAAGGTGGATAAGGAAGAGCTGTTTCATCTGCGTAATGGCGAGACCATCATGCGAGCGGCAGCCAGCCATCCGGAAACGAAGGAAATCTTGCAGAAGGCCGTGGATTGGATGTTTTTGATGGCCTTGGAATTTTTCGGTGTGGCCGATGAAATGAAGCGTCGCTCCGCCCAACTGGAATACAAACTTAAAGGAAGGACCAACGATCAGTTAAGGCAAAAATGGTTGTCCACCGCCGTGCCGTTCTGCGAATCCATCGGGGTGAAAGTGCCGGCCCACTACGATGAAGAAAGCGGTAAGTATGTATTGGACGTACCTTTTCCCTGCAAATTTGATCCCCAAAGGAAAAAGTGGCTGACGGACCAGCCGGATACGTGGGATAACGTGATTAAGCGGTTTAAAGCCAGGGGACCCCAAAATGAGGCGTTTGTCCATCGGATTCAGAAGGGGGCTTTGGAATTAGATCAACTGCGCCAAGAGGTGGTTTAAAGTGGGGGTGACCTCTCTTCATACAAAGAGGTTTTGGGACGCTTTAAAAGAAGTGAAAGACCCTGAATTTCCGGTGAGCGTGGTCGATCTGGGGCTGATCTACGGAATCGAAGAAGAGGACGGTATCATCCAAGTGACCATGACCTTTACCTCCACCGCCTGCGCCTGTATGGATTGGATTCAGGAAGATATCGAAGCGCGCCTATTAAAAGAGCCTGGGGTTAAGGCGGTTCAGTTTCATATCGTCTGGGACCCTCCTTGGACCGCTGATAAAATGAGTGAAGCGGCTCGTAAAAAATTGAAGTATTGGGGGGTAAGTTCATAATGCAAAAACCTACAACAAAACGCTGGGAATATGAAGTGTTCACCCGGGCCCAGCGGGGTGATAACCTGACTCAGATCGGCACGGTGGAAGCAGAAAGTGATGAGCTGGCCAAGGTTTATGCCACCAGGATCTATGATGAGGTAAACTGGGTGGAAATGTATGTGGTCAAGCGGAAAGATATGGTGTGCGTCCGTTTGCCCAAGACGCAACAAACGGCGGAAGAGGTGACCGTGAATGTCTAATCTGACTGGTGGGATGAAAGAGTTTATCCACTTGCTGGAAACGATGGCGGATAACAAAATGGTTTTGGGTGACCGCCTCGTTGAAGTGGGGGTGAGCGGCCCCAATTTGGAGGCCACCATCTCCTCCGTCGCTTTGGCCCAAGCGGAGCTCGGCCATGCCCGCCTGCTGTACAACTGGGCCTTTGACATCAAAAACAGTGGCGGAGAGAAGCCTGACATCAAGGAGCAGACGGGGAAAGCTTTTCAGTGCGGGGTGAAGATCGATAACTGGATTACCTTGATCGCCGGAATGGATGTGATCAGTCACGCCATCGATGTGGTGCTAGAGGCCATCTCTTCCTCCGGCCGTCAGGAACTGGCTTCCAAGCTGAGCAAGATGGTCCGGGAAGAAGAGGAGCACATCATGTTTGCCGACGGCTGGGCCCACCTCCTTTTACGGGATCGAGGGAAAATCCCCCATCTGTTTAAGGAAGCGATGGAATCCGCCCGCAAGGAGGCGGAAGGGTGGCTGCAGGAGGTGGAGAGTAATCAGCAGCTGAAGCAGGAAAGGTTCATCCCGGAAAACGTCCAGTTGGTGGGCCAGTTCCGGGAGCGGCTCCGCTTCTTGGAGGAAGAAGGGGTTCAAGTCAATGTGGGCTAAAGTGATCACCCCCTACTGTTCCTTTTGCCACTCTACCGACGTGACCCCCATTTCCCGGTTTGGCACGGCCCAGCTGGTTAAGCAGTATTACTGCAATCGCTGTCGCAGCGTTTTTGAATTTGTCAAGTGGCAACGGGAAGAAAATCTATCTCAGGGGAAGGGGCAAGAGGCGTGATTGAGCGGGTCGGCGTGGTAGGCGGAGGCACCATGGGGGCCGGGATCGCCCAGATCAGCGCCCAAAAAGGGTGCCAGGTCCTGCTCTATGATGTGAATCAGGAAGCGCTGGAAAAGGCCCGGCAACAGATTGAAAAAAGATTGAAAAATCTGGCGGCTAAAGGAAGTCTGACAGAAGGGGAGGCGGAGGAGGCCCTGCAAAGGATCATTTGCCTCACAGATTTAGAAAAACTGGAAAGTTGCCAGTTGGTGATCGAAGCGGCTCCGGAAAAACTGGAGCTTAAAGAAGAACTTTTTGCCCAATTGGATCAGATCTGCCCGCCGGAAACCATTTTGGCCTCCAACACCTCCTCCCTTTCCATCACCCGTCTGGCAGCCCGGACCCGGCATGGGGAAAGGGTGGCCGGATTACATTTTTTTAATCCTGCTCCAGTGATGAAGCTGGTGGAAATCGTCAAAGGCATAAAGACAGGGGAGCGATGTGTCCAACAATTGATCCAGTTTGTCAAAAAACTGTCCAAACAACCCGTTGTCTGCCGGGATACGCCTGGCTTTCTGGTTAACCGCATCGCCCGTCCCTTCTATAATGAAGCGTTGAAAATCATGGGGGAGGGCCTAGCGGATGTGGAGCAGATCGACCGCATCATGAAGGAAGCTGGCCAGTTTCGGATGGGTCCCTTTGAATTGCAGGATTTGATCGGCATCGATGTCAATTTCTCCACCACCGTTTCCGTCCACGGCGGCTTTTTTGGAGAATCCCGCTTCCGACCCCATCCTTTTCAGGAACGCATGGTTCATTCGGGCCAGTTGGGGAGGAAAACAGGGGGTGGTTATTATCACTACCCGTAATAAACGGTACGCAGTGATCCTGGGTGACCATCCTCTGGCGGAAGAGTGGCGTATCTTGTGTCAAAAGACGGAACAGTTCCACGTGGAGGATGTGGACATCTGTTTAGCAAAAGGTATCCAGCCGGACATCATTATTGAAACAACCAACTATGATTTGGAGAAAAAAAGGGCGGATCTTCTCCGGGCAAGACCGCTGATTGCTGACGATACCCTGATCTTAACGTCGGTGCTGGCCGTCGCCGCCACGGAAGCGGCTTCCTGGCTGGAAAATAGGGGAGCGGGTCAGGTGGTGGGTTACGCCACGTTTTATCCCCTTGGGGAGCGGAAGGTGGTCGAGCTTGCCCCTGCCTTGCAGACGGATCCCCCTTTTGTGGATCGAGCCCGGTCCTTTTTGGAGCTTCTGGGAAAGAAGCCGGAAGTGGTTGGGGATGAAGCCGGGCTGGTTTTCCCCCGTATCTTGGCCCTGATCATCAATGAGGCTGCCTTTGCCTACATGGAGGGGACAGCCACTGCAGCAGATATCGATTTGGCCATGCGTTTGGGCACCAATTATCCCCAGGGACCATTGGCCTGGGCGGATGAAATTGGTCTGGACGATGTGTATGCGGTTTTGAGCGGTTTGTATCGGGCCTTGGGGGAAGAGCGGTACCGCCCTGCCCCCATCTTGAGAAAGATGGTGTTGGCCGGCTGGCTGGGCAAAAAAAGGGGCAGGGGTTTTTACAGGTATGACAATGGGGAAATACGGGAGCATGACTAAGTGAGGGAGGTGCTCTGTTTGACGACCAAACCTGCCGTCAAACTGAAAAACTATTACCCCATGTTTATCGGAGGACAGTTTGTGGATAGTCAATCGGGGGAACGGATGACCGTTTACAATCCGGCCACAGGGGAGGCGCTCACCGAGGTTCCCAAGGGAAACAAGGAGGATGTGGATCGGGCCGTCCAGGCCGCCCGCCAGGCTTTCGATCACAGCCGCTGGCCCACCATCCCCTTTAACAGGCGGGCCCGACTGTTGATCAACATCGCCCAGGAAATGAGAAAGCGGTTTGATGAACTGGTGGAGCTGGAAGTCCTCAACACTGGCAAAACCCTCTCTGCTGCCCAGGGACAGATTCAGCAGGCCATCGAGGATTTTGAATTTTTCGCCGGAGCCATCGTCTCCCATACGGGGGAGACCAAACCGGTTCCTCCTGGATTTTTTAACTATACCCAAAAGGAGCCGGTGGGAGTGTGCGCCCAGATCATCCCCTGGAATTACCCCCTGATGATGGCGGCCTGGAAGATTGCCCCCGCCCTGGCTGCAGGGTGCACCATCGTCCTCAAACCGGCCAGCTTGACCCCCGTGACGGCCCTGGTCTTGGCCGAGATTTGTCAGGCAGCCGGCGTTCCCGACGGGGTGCTCAATGTGATTACCGGCCCCGGAGCGGAAATCGGCTCCTATCTGGTTGAGCATCCTGGGGTGGACAAGGTGGCCTTTACGGGTGAGACGGTGACGGGAAAAGAGATCATGAAAAAAGCGGCGGGGACATTGAAGCGGGTCACTTTGGAGCTGGGGGGCAAATCGCCCAATATCGTCTTTGAAGATGCGGATCTGGAAGCGGCCGCCAACGGAGCTTTGTACGGCATCTACTACAACACCGGTCAATCCTGCGAGGCCCGGTCCCGCCTGTTTGTCCAAGAGTCTATCTACGAGGACTTTTTAACCTTGCTGGTGGAGAAGGCCAAAAAGATCAAGCTGGGGGACCCCTTTGCCGAGGATACCCATCTGGGAGCCATCATCTCCCGGGGGCAGCTCAATACCATCGACCGATATGTGCAGGAGGCGGTCCGGGATGGGGCCAAGGTGGCCTGGGGAGGGCAGGTGGCCAAACCGGAAGGAGTTGAAAACGGTTACTGGTATACGCCCACCATCCTGACCGATGTGACCAATGAGATGAAGGTGGCCCGGGAGGAGATCTTTGGTCCTGTGGTGGTGGTGATGCCCTTTAAGGATGAGCAGGAAGCGATCCGCCTGGCTAACGATACCATCTACGGCCTGGCCGGAGCGGTGTGGACCAGGGATTTTGCCAAGGCCCACCGGGTGGCCGGAGCCATCAGGGCCGGGATCTTGATGATCAACAGTCCTTTTTCCACCTTCCCCGGATTGCCCTTCGGCGGGTACAAACAGTCGGGTTTCGGCCGGGAATTGGCCCTGGAAACCATGGATCTCTATACGGAGACGAAAAGCGTCTTAGCCTACATCGGTACGAAACCCCTCAATCCCTTCAAGTTGTAAAGGGGGTGAAAACGTGAAGGAGCCTGTGATCGTCGATGCGGTGCGCACCCCCATCGGCCGGTATGAGGGGGCCCTCCGCTCGGTCCGTCCCGATGATCTGGCAGCCCATGTGATCAGGGGGCTTTTGGAGCGCAACCCCTGGCTTTCCCCCGATGAGATAGACGATGTTTATTTCGGTTGTGCCAACCAGGCGGGGGAAGACAACCGCAACGTGGCCCGCATGGCCGTTTTGCTGGCCGGACTGCCGGAAACCGTTCCAGGAGCCACCGTGAACCGCCTCTGTGCCTCGGGGCTGGAAGCGGTCAATATGGCGGCCGCTTCCATAAGAGCGGGCTTGGGCGATGTGTATATCGCCGGTGGGACGGAGAGCATGACCAGGGCTCCCTACGTGCTGATGAAACCCCATCTCACCCAGCCCAGAGCCAATCAGGTCCTTTA
>CALFAC010000074.1 GCA_937927935.1 uncultured Bacillaceae bacterium | reverse complement strand
GGTGGGATGGTTGCGGAAAGTAAGTATCAAACCGATTCAAAGTATAGAAAAAGCTTTGCAGATTCTAAATCTATTTACATTGGAAAAACCGAGCTGGACCATGAATGAAATCATGGAGGCGACACAACTGCCTCGGACAACGGCCTATCGTATTTTGTACACCTTGGAGAGAGGAGGTGTTATTCATTACGATCAGCAGAAGTTGGTCTACCAGCTAGGATTGAAGACCATGGAGTGGGGAGGAGTATGCCGGGCCAGCTTCTCCATTCGAGAAGTCCTCAAGCCATGGCTGGATCAATTGAGCAATGAAACCTCCCACACGGTTTTGGTTGGTGTACTGCAAAATGATCATCTTCTTTACATCGATAAACGGGAACGAACGGAAGGCCTGAAGGTGAGTTCCGAGATAGGACGGTTGCGACCGCCCCACTATGGGATTTTGGGCAAATTACTCCTCTCATTTCAGCCTGTTGAAGTGGTGAAACAACTGCTTAAACGACATCCATTACAGGCATACACCCCAAAAAGCATTACCGATCCTGAAAAGTTATTAAATGTATTGGCAAGTGTCCGTGAGCGGGGCTATCTGATTGCTGAAGAGGAAACCATTGTGGGGGTGTCTGGCGTGGCCGTTCCTTTGCGAGGCCATGGAGGCCAAGTGGTGGCCGGATTGGCGGTATTGGTGCCATCCTTTCAATTTCAAACTGAAAAAGAAAAGCTTGTATCCCTCTTACTGCAAATAGGGGCGGAAATATCAACAGCTTTGGGTTACTCACAGTAAGGGAGGAAGCAAATTGAGTTTCATCAAACAAGACGTTTTACACTATGACACGGATGTATTGGTCATTGGAGGAGGGAGTGCGGGACTTCGGGCTGCTTTGGCGGCTCGCGCTAAAGGGGCCCGGGTGTTGGTCGTCAATCGAGGAGGAAGTCATTCCGGTGGTTCCACCGCCTATTTGGACAAGCTGATAGAATTTACGGGTCTCGGAGTGAGCGTCGGCTCCAGTGAATCTCAATTGTATTATGAAGAGCTGCGAAGCTATGGAAAGGAAATCAATTCGGATCAACTGTTGAAGGTATTTTCAGCCGATGACGAAGAGGAGTTAAAATTTTTAGAATCGATTGGCGTCCAGTTTCAACGGGAGGGAAATGATTACAAGTGGATCAAACTGCCCAGTCATACTCGTCCCCGGGTGTTACGCGGGATGGAGGATTTTGGAACTGAGATTTTAAAACGGATGGTTAAAGCGTGTCAGGATGCGGGAGTAGAATTCCTGACCCATACCCAGGTTTATCGCGTAGTGAAAGATAGTCAGGGGCGTCCCCGCGTTGCTTTAGCCATTCGTAAAGAGGCGGAGGGGCAGGCGATTCAGATCCGGTTTTCCAGTATCGTGCTGGCCACAGGTGGATTTGGCAACCTGTTTTCCTATAATACCAATCCCCAAGGTTATGGCAGTGGCATGGCGATGGCCTTGGATCTGGGAGCGAGACTGACCAACTTGGAATTTGTACAGATACTGCCGCTTCTCGTTAAGCCCATCAGAGGATTTTTTATCATTAGTTCACTGCTGTCTCAAGGAAAAGTGTCCAACACAGCAGGTGAATTGTTTAATCCTTCAGCACCGATCTCTTCTGCCAATGACACCGTGCTGCACGCTGAAATCGTGTTTGAGCTGTGCCGCTGGATAGAAAAGCAGCAGGAACAAGGACAAGTTACGGCTGAAAATGGTGTCTACTGGAATGGGATCGAGCTGAAAGATCAGATGGAACGACTGATCCCCCGCAGTTTAGAAGTGCTTAAAGCACGGGGCTTAGATCTAACACGGGAACCTGCGGTGATCAGTGTCGGTTATCATCAAGCCCTGGGTGGGATCGCCATCGGGACCAGCGGACAAACAGATATACCTGGCCTTTTTGCCTGTGGGGAATGTGCTGGCGGATTCCAGGGAGCTGAACGCATGATGGGCACGGGGGTGATGGATGCGCTCGTTTTTGGCCGCCGGGCTGGCCGAGCGGCCGCAGAGGCCATAGATGGCAGCGGTCCAGACCAAGGATTGGAGCTCGAACAAGGGACAAAATCTGGTGCATTGCCCATAGCGTACGAGGATGCTACTCGTCAGCTGCAAAATGCGATGGACAAGATTTTAGTCACCAAAAACAGCACCAAACTGCAAGCGGTTAAACGTGAAATTGATCAGCTAAAAGGTATAGTTGACCAGGTTCCCTTGGAGTCTGTACCTCTGCGGGAGAAGGTGCGCTTGGCCGAATTAAAGGATGCGCTACTTATCGCCAGTGCCTATATTACGGCTTGTGAAGCGAGAAAAGAAAGCCGGGGAAGTTTTCTCCGTTCTGACTATCCCCAGGAAGATCCGGAATTTGCTGCTGCTTCTTACATTTGGAAGGAAGGAAAAGATCAGTTTCAGGTAAGTTTTGATCAATAATCGTTGATCAATTAACAGTGTAGGAAAGGAGCATATAAGCATGAAAAGAAAAAATCGGCTGTTTTGGTTGGTTGCCCTCGTTGTAGCTAGCATGGTTTTAATTGTGGGCTGTCAATCACAGGGTCAATCAGAAAAGGGAGGTGAGGACACTAATCATACCGGTGGCAAGGCAGATGAAATCCACTTTAACATCGGGACGGCCGGCACGGGAGGGGCGCTATATCCCATGGGTGTCGCCATTGCCGAGACCATCAATAAACATTCCGATCGATTTAAAGCGTCGGCCATTTCTACCAATGCTTCGGTCCAAAACATTCGTGAATTAAGTGAAAACAAGCAGGGAATGGGCATTGCCCAAAATGAGGTGGCCTATTTCGCTTACCATGGCGAGGATCGCTATGAAGGAAATGAAGTGACCAGTTTACGCGGTTTATTTGGCACCATCAACTCCTGGGTGCTGGTGATTGTTCCTGCCGATAGCGATATCCAATCCATTGCTGATTTTGAAGGAAAACGCATCGGTGTGGGGGCTCCTGGCAGCGGTGGAGAGATCGCAGCTCAACGAATTTTAAAATATGCTGGGCTCACCTATGATGACGTTCAGGAAGAATTTCTTTCCGATGGTGAGATGGCTGAGGGTCTAAAAGATGGCATGTTGGATGCCATGATTATTACCAATCCTTTAAACTCAGCCACGATGCAGGATTTAAGCACATCGATGGATATTCGCATCATTCCTCTCGAAGAAGCGTCCTTTTATGAAACCTATCCCTATTATGTGCAAGCTGAAATTCCGGCAGGTACCTATCCTGGTCAAGATGAACCGGTCACGACGGCCATTACCCGCGTTTTGATGTTAGCCGATATAAACGGCCCCTTTACCAAGGAAGATGTGACCGAGCTGTTGGAGATTATTTGGGATAATGAGAGTGAATGGCTTGATTCCCATGCCGCTGTAAAAGCGGATACCTCGTTTGAAAACGCACTAGAGGCGATGACGATCCCGTTACATGAGGGGGCTGTGGAGTTTTATCAGTCCAGAGGTGTTGAAGTGCCGGAAGAACTGATTCCACCTGAGATGAAGTAGGGGTGAGGCATCGTGGAGCACATTGAGCGTCGGCCTGAGGCAAAAGTCACTGACCAGCAGGAGGAGTTCAACATAAAGCGGGAGTTAAAGGGTTTGATCTGGTATATTTGTACCGGTATAGCCCTACTCCTCTCTTTTTTCCACTTATACACAGGTTTTTTTGGTAATTTTACGCCCATGATTCAACGGGGCATCCATCTGTTTTTGGTTCTACTGATTGCCTTTTTCCTTTACCCCTCCAGGAGGGGAGCTAAGTTTGGCTGGTGGGATGCTGTGTTAATTGGGGTCAGCCTAGTGTTAACATTTCTCATGTTGCCAGGGTTTACCCCTCAGTCCCAGTTGGACCGGGGTGTTATGGGCTTAACTGACCTAGAGATGGTATTGGGGTGGGGACTGATCGCTCTCACCCTGGTGGCCACCCGAAGAGTATTGGGCTGGCCCATTGTGGCCATCGCCCTTGTTTTTCTCATCTATGCTTTTGTAGGCCCCTACTTGCCGGGGATTCTGTTTCATACGGGACTCGATTTTGAAGATCTTTCTTCTTATCTTGTTTGGACAACGGAAGGGATCTTCGGCATGCCCCTTGGGGTGTCGGCCACCTTTGTGGCCCTATTTATTCTCTTTGGCGTTCTCTTGGAAGAAACAGGTGCCGGCAAGTTTTTCATCGACTTAGCTTACGCAGTTGCCGGCCGAATGCGGGGCGGCCCAGCCCAAACTGCGGTCGTCTCCAGTGCGTTGATGGGTTCCATATCGGGCAGTGCGGTCAGCAACGTGGTGACCACCGGCGCTATCACCATTCCTCTCATGAAGCGCAACGGCTA
>CALFAC010000073.1 GCA_937927935.1 uncultured Bacillaceae bacterium | reverse complement strand
CTTGCTTCCTCCTTTCCCTTAAAGTATTTGACACAAGTTCCACTTTTAAACATCACGAAAAAAAAGTGCCCAAAGAGCTTTGAGCTGCTCATCACCCTGTTGGTGGTCTATCCTATCGATTAGAATGGACCAAAAAAGGATAGATACTACAAGTAAACGGATAACCTGGGGGAGATATAATGTTAATCGGTGTTTTATCGGATACCCATATTCCATATCGATCTAAGCGGCTGCCGGAGTTCGTGCTTAATCAATTAAAGGGGGTGGATCTCATTCTCCATGCCGGAGATTGGCAAACCCTAGAGGTGTATGATTTGCTGAGCAAAATTGCCCCGGTGGAAGGGGTGGCCGGCAATACAGATGGTGTAGAGGTGGTTCAACGGTTAGGATGGAAGAAAATCATTGAGGCAGGACCATACCGGATTGGTCTTGTTCATGGGCACGGTGGAGAACGATCAAAAACGGTAGACCGGGCTTTAAAGACGTTTGCCCACGAGCGGGTGGATATGATCATTTTTGGTCATTCCCACATTCCTTATTTGGAAGAGCGGAAAGGCATTATTCTTTTTAATCCCGGATCACCCACAGATAAGCGGCGCCAACCGAAATATTCATTTGGTCTCGTGCAGATCACCAATCAAATCGTTGCTAAACATATCTACTTCTAGAGGAGGATAATGAGATGGTTAAAGTATTGTTTGTCTGTCTGGGCAATATATGTCGCTCTCCCATGGCAGAAGCCGTTTTTCGGCACAAAGTAAAACAGCGAGGTTTGGATGATCAGATTGAAGTGGATTCAGCCGGAACAGGCCACTGGCACATCGGCGATCCTCCCCATGAAGGTACCCGTCTGATCCTTGACCAGCACCAAATTGATCACCAAGGGATAAAGGCTAGGCAGGTCACACCGACCGATTTGAACCACTATGACTGGATCATTGCCATGGATGAACAAAATGCTCGTGATCTTAAACAGATCGCCCCAAAAGGGACAGAACACAAAATAAAGCTGCTACTGGATTTCTTACCAGCAAGCAGCTCGCTTAACGTTCCCGATCCGTATTTTACAGGTAATTTTGAAGAGGTATATCACATGATTGATCAAAGTTGCGATTACCTGTTGGAGGCCCTTATCAACGAAATAGAAAAATAAGCTAAAATAAGGGAGAGCCCTTAGAGCTCAAGGTATCTCCTTGACTCTCGTTTCGTCATCATCCTTTTTTCCCAACGCATCATCCATGGGGCTGTGGAAAGAGAATAGAGGGCTAAGGCGATCCAAATCAAAAGAAAACTGCTGAAATTCCACCACGTAAAGGGCTCCTTAAAGATAAATATGCCTAAAAAGAGATTGATACTAGGCGCAATGTATTGGATAAAGCCCAGGGTGGAAAGAGGGATGCGCTTGGCGGCATAGGCAAACCATAATAAAGGCAGAGCCGTTACCACCCCAGTGCCAGCCATTAATAACGAAAGGATCGGGTTCTGGATGCCAAATCCGCCTTTTCCCATCAGGGACACTCCAATTGCAAAACTTAAGGCAACGGGAAGGGCAAAAAGGGTTTCAAAAAAAAGGCCAGACAAGGTGTCCAAATTAAGCACTTTTTTTGCTAAACCGTAAAAGGCAAACGTCGTGGCCAACACCAGAGATACCCACGGTAGGGCACCATAATGAAGGGTGGATAAAAGCACTCCACCCCCTGCTAAAATAAAAGCCACTTTTTGAAAGAATGAAAGTCGCTCCTTAAGGACAATCACCCCCAACAGCACGCTAAACAGGGGATTGATATAGTAACCTAAACTGGTCTCAATCACTTTATCATTGTTAACCGCCCAGATGTAAGTAAGCCAGTTGCCGCTGATGAGAGCAGAAGCGCCCAACATGGCCAAAAGCTGTTTTCTGTTACTGGCCAAATGATGCCAGCTTTGCCTGATCACCCCCCAATTTGCTTTGATCCCGATCAAAATGAGAACCGTCACAAATGACCAGATTATCCGATGCGCCAACACTTCAGAGGCTAAAGCTTCATCTAAAAGCTTCCAGTATAAGGGCAATATTCCCCAGACCGTATAAGCTAATACAGCAACAGCCACTCCTGTCTTTTGGACATTGCGTTTGTTCATTTAATAAAACCTCGATTCTACGTTTAAGGCTGGAAAAAGCACTTCTGCGTTTAGAAATATGAAATATTGTTTAAAGTGTTTAAAACTAAGCTTATTATAGAAAGCCCCTGATAAAAAGGCAACTTGTTCACTCTAGACTCTCTTTCATTTTTAACACTTTCCGTCGCAACTCATCAACCGAAAGATGATGAAAAGCCGTAAAGCCTTCTTCAAGAAGCGCCACCGTTTTACCGTCTGGATCAAGGGGATAAACACCTTGCCATACCCCAATCACAAAGTAATCATCGTTGGTTAGTTGTTTTAAAAACAGGACATAGTCCTCGTTTTCAGCCAATGGACCCGGATAGATACGGTTGATGGGATCTTCAGCAGGAGGGAGGGGGTCCACCCCGGGACGAACAAGATTGAAGGAAGAGATTTTATCACCATAGATCACCTGTTCCACTTTAAACGGCTGAATAAAGATCTTAAGCTGGCCATTGGCCACTTTTTGCCATGTGGGATACTCTTCTGTGCGGCCTGTGGGGGAACCCAATATGACGAGCTCGGTCTCCTTGATTAACGTGTCAACATCAGCCACTTTTCTGCTTATACGTTCCAGTTGAAATGGACTTAGGGCGCTCCATGACGCCGACAAATGGGCTGAAACTTTAATGTTTCCAATGACGTCCGTCGAGAGAATGAGAAAACAGAGGAGAACACTGAATATGGCCTGTATTGTTCCTTTTATCTTCATGTTACCACCCTTTTCTCGTTGAACTTCTTCTGTATTTTCTCACTTTGCGGGTGGAGATATGCCAGGCCATGAACCATCTGGTTAAAAATTGAAAGAAACGTTTTAATTATATTAATCTGATTTAGGCGGTTGACAAGATTGCCTTCACCCCCTAAAATAGTTAGGTGTGAGTTAAGTGAGCCGTTAGCTCAGTTGGTAGAGCATCTGACTTTTAATCAGAGGGTCGAAGGTTCGAATCCTTCACGGCTCACCATTTCTTGTTACATTTTTCTAAACTGCGGGTGTGGCGGAACTGGCAGACGCGCTAGATTCAGGGTCTAGTGGCCGCACGGCCGTGGGGGTTCAAATCCCTTCACCCGCACCATACGCTTAATAAATATCTTATCGTGTACATAAACAGCAAGAGGAGCGACCGTTAGGGTTCGCTCCATTTTTTTGCTTGGGAATTAGAAATTAAATTGGAACGGATTGTTTTTAAATAAACGGATGGGAGAGGGATTTGCCATGGAAAAGGGACAGGGAAGAGCCGTGGTACAGCTTCTCCATTGCTGGTGCTGGCTCATTTTATTTTTGTTGGTCGCCTGCCAACCGTTGGACCAACCTCTTGACCATGCCAGCTCTAACCAAGATCAACCTGATCTTGCACAACAAGAAGTAAGTGAAGAAGGGAGAACAGAAGCAACAGGTACAGAGGATTCCTTCATAGCAGATTTTAAAAGGGAAGCTGGTGCCCTCAAAAAAAGGGAAGAGCCCCGTTCAGTGGAGCCGCAAAAAGAAGAAGATCTCTCAACCATCAGGCTTATGGTGGTAGGGGATACCATGATGGCTGGCAATATGGGGAAAGTGATGGACGAAAAAGGGATAGAGTATCCCTTGTCTCAATTTATGCCCATTTTGAAACAGGCCGACTTTTTGCTAGCCAATTTGGAAACGGCTGTTGGAACCAGCGGACAGTTAGCAGAAAAAACGTATGCCTTTCAAACCGATCCATCTAAGCTGGAAATGTTTACTCCTCTGAAAGGAAAGATTTTGTTTACTCTCGCCAATAATCACAGTCTGGATGCTCCATTGGATGAAACCCTTCATCATCTTGATCAACGGGGTTTTCCCTATGTAGGGGTGGGACACAACCTGGAACAAGCTTTTCAGCCCTATGTGAGTGAGATCAATGGCATCTCCTTTGCGGTAATCAGTGCCTCCCGGGTCATCCCAAGCACCGACTGGGCGGCAGGGAAAGATTCTCCTGGCATGGCCAATGCTTATTCGGACGAACCGTTACTTAGCACCGTCAAACACTGGGCTAACCAGGTGGATATGGTGATTGTTTATCTGCATTGGGGAGAAGAGCGGAAAGACAAGCCGAACAAGGTTCAACTTGAATTGGAAGAAAAATTGGTAGCAGCTGGCGCCAACCTGATCGTGGGGGCCCATCCCCATGTTTTGCAAGAGATAAAGTGGCGAGATACGCAAAAGCTGACCGCTTTTTCATTAGGTAACTTTGTCTTTACGACCAGCACGAATCAAACAGCCAATTATACCATGGTATTGGATATTCAATTGACAGCTGAACAGATCTCCGCCGTCAAAATATGGCCTGGAAAAATAGATTTTGGCTTAATTCGCTATTTAGACGAAGATAATCCGGAACGAGATCAGGTGATCCAACGCCTTCAACAATTATCACCCACCGTTACAATTGAGTGGGATGGCACTGTAAAAAGAAAAGAATAATGGAATTAAAAAGGGGTTGACATAAATGGGACAAATATGTTTAAATAGTGATTGCTGATTCTATATATCATTTACTCATTCAAGTGGGCGGAAATAGCTCAGGGGTAGAGCACCACCTTGCCAAGGTGGGGGTCGCGGGTTCGAATCCCGTTTTCCGCTCCATTCCATTTCGTTTTAAATTAAATATGCGCCCTTAGCTCAACTGGATAGAGCGTTTGACTACGAATCAAAAGGTTGGGAGTTCGAGTCTCTCAGGGCGCACCATTGTCGGGAAGTAGCTCAGCTTGGCAGAGCGCCACGTTCGGGACGTGGAAGTCGCAGGTTCAAATCCTGTCTTCCCGACCATTTTATGTCTATCTTTTGGCGGTGTAGCTCAGCTGGCTAGAGCGTACGGTTCATACCCGTGAGGTCGTGGGTTCGATTCCCTCCACCGCCACCATTTGTTTACCAATATGGAGGGGTAGCGAAGTGGCTAAACGCGGCAGACTGTAAATCTGCTCCCTCTGGGTTCGGCGGTTCGAATCCGTCCCCCTCCACCATATCAATACAGGTAAACTTGACAGGAACAACGAAAAGCTAATTTTTTCGTTCATTCGTTAAATCTCCTGCGAATGCTATAGCGTAAATCATTTGTTCGTTCCTTAACAGCTTGTCCCTTGTTAAGGATTTTTTTATGTCTATTTTTATTTGAACAGGAGGCATCCATTTGAATACCGATCATCAGAAAGTGACGGCCGCACTTTTGATTGCCACTTTTTTGTCAGCCATTGAGGTCTCCATTATTAGTACCGCCATGCCGGTCATTGCCAATCAGTTGGGGGGAATGCACTTAATCAGTTGGGTATACGCCACTTATCTTTTGTCCTCTGCTGTGATGGCGCCCATTTTTGGCAAGCTAGCCGATTTGTTTGGGAGAAAAAACATTTTTATGGCCAGTGTCTCTCTATTTTTAATAGGTTCAGTATTATGCGGTTTTTCCCAATCCATGCAACAATTGATTATATTTCGGTTGATACAAGGTTTGGGAGCAGGTGGACTTTTACCTCTTTCCCAAACCATTATCGGTGACATTTATCAATTTGAGAAAAGGGCAAAGGTGCAAGGCTTAATCAGTTCCATCTGGGGAATTTCTGGTTTGCTAGGCCCATTTCTTGGGGGCGTTCTGACTGAATACCTAAGCTGGCACTGGATTTTCTTTATTAACCTGCCCTTTGGTTTATTATCCATGTTTATGATTGGTCGGTATTTGCAGCAAGAAAGTTTTTATCGCCAGCAGAAGATTGATTATGCTGGAGCAGTCACATTTATGATTGGCATGGGGGCTCTGCTATTTGCCTTACTTTCAGGAGGACAAATGCTCCCTTGGACATCCTGGACGATGATCATATTGGTTTTGATCGCTCTTCTCTTTTTAACCCTATTCATTATCATACAGCTTAAACATCCCGAACCTCTCGTCCCGCTGAAACTGTTTAAACAACCTCAAGTGGCCCTTTCCAATATGAGTAGTTTTATGGGTAGCAGCATTTTAATTGGACTAAATGCCTACCTGCCCTTATGGATTCAAGGTGTTTTTCTCTTAAAGGCTACGTCATCCGGCCTAACTTTAATTCCCATGTCCTTAGGTTGGCCACTGGGAGCCTTCTTTACTGGCCAGTTTATCACCCGGCTGGGAACAAGGCGGATCGCCATTATTGGCGTTATCTTCATTTTATGTGGAGCACTTCTTTTAACTACCATCGGTTTAGAAACCCCATACTGGGTGTTGGTCGGGATTATGTTTTTGATCGGCTTAGGATTTGGCTGTTCATTTACTGTCTACACGGTTGTGGTGCAATCATCCGTTGCCACTTCTTTAAGGGGATCGGCTACATCCTCCAACATGTTTATGCGCATTATGGGGCAAACCGTTGGGATCGCCATTTTAGGCACGGTGCTAAACCATCATATTGGGGGGCAGCCTGAAATGCAGCCCCCGGAAGTGTTAGCCGGAGGTCTCCACGCCATATTTGTCCTGCTGGCTGTTTTTGCTTTTATTATGCTTACCATCACTTTTTGGATTCCAAGATACAAACCCGGACAAAAGCAAGAGTCGGTGTAAAGGCTGCCCATCGCGCTTTAAGTGGGCAAGACAGAATGGACAGATGGGAAATAAGCTCTCAAGAGAGCTTTTTCCCTTTTATTTCCCCTCACAAATAGGCCCAAAGATGTAACGAAAAAGAACTATTTTGGTATAATAAAAGTACTAAACCAAAATTAAAGGGAGAGGGGGTCACGGCTGTCCAACGGGGAGACAGCATATTGCAGAAATGTTTGTAATAGCAAAAAAATTAAGTTTAATTTTGCTGGTTTCTGTTCTCATGTTAACTCTTTGTGTCGTGACGATTGTAGAACAATGGGCAATGACGGACCATGGTAAGCTGCCTCCTAAAACGGCTGTCATTTTATACGCTGTCAACCACAATCTGGTGACCCTTGACATGAAACCCCCACGATGGTTAACTTCAACCCTTCGGTCTCCTTCATCCGTTAAGATAATGAAGGAAGACCGGCTGATCCCTGTTTCCGATGGAAACCAGATCCCTGTGCGCATCTATACGCCCACCGGGGATGGTCCTTTTCCCATGATCATCTATTATCATGGAGGCGCTTTCCTGGAAGGATTTGGGAATATCGATACCCACGATAATATTACTCGTTGGTTGGCACGCCAAACAAACAGCATTGTGATCTCAGTGGGTTATCGTTTGGCTCCTATGCACATGTTTCCCGTAGCCATTGAAGACAGCTATGATGCTCTTCTTTGGGCAAGAGATCATGCGACCGAATTGAACGGCAACCCTACCTTGATGGTTGTGGCGGGGGACAGCGCAGGGGGAAACATTGCCACGGTAGTCGCTCTGATGAGTCGTGACCGCAATGGCCCTCACTTGAAAGCACAGGTACTCTTTTATCCCGTAACCACGTTTTTTGATGAACCGCTCCCATCGCGAGAAATGTATGCAGACGGCTATTATTTGTTGTCAGCCGATGTGATGGCGCTGGCCAGAGAGGCCTATGCCCCTGAGGAACAAATGTGGGCTAGTCCCTATACCTCTCCGTTGCATGCCACCAACTTAACCGGATTGCCCCCCACCTTTATCGTAACAGCAGAATATGATCCTTTACGGGATGAAGGAGAAGCCTATGCGCAGCGCTTGGCCGATGCAGGCATTCCTGTTTACGCCTTTCGCTATCTTGGTGTGATGCACGGTTTTATATCCTTCTATGAAGTAATGTATAGCGGTAAACAAGGATTAAATCAAACCAGCGCCTTTTTAAACCAAGTTTTTTCTGACAGTCTTGATCCGTCTCCTTTTCAGGTGTCCATTGTTAAACCAGCTTATCATTGGCGTGACTACCTGGAAGCTTACGGATTTGCAGCATATTTGCTCACACAAAAAGCCCGCTCTTGGCTGGATACCAAAATTAATCTGGCCATTTAAACCCAATTCCATATTTGTCTCCTCCCCTTTTTACAATTGCAACATAAGCTGTTAGTACAGGGTGAGTCAACGCTAGAAGGGAGGAGAAACGTGTGCAAAGAAGAAAAAATCCGCTCTTTGATCAATTGGAACAAAAAACCAATGTAAACATGAACGAAATTTTAAGATTGGCCAATTCTTTACAGTCGGCCAATTTAAAAGATGAACGCACCATCAGAAAATTAATTAAAACCATTTCCCAGATGGTTAACATCCCTGTCTCCAAAGAGAAGGAAGAGTTTATTATTAAGGCGATAAAAAATGATAAAGTGCCCAATTCCCTGCAAGGATTGATGAAACTGTTTAAAGGCTAGAAAGTCCAATTAATCTTAATCCAGTGCGCAGATTGAAGCTGCGCACTATTACATAACGTAAATGGAAAGAAAAGCATTTCTTTTTCCTCTATAAACACATTTAGGTATACTTAAGATAATCTTAGTTGCAAAGGAGAGAGTAGGTAGAATGCTGTTAAGCGAGGAGGAGATCAGCAACCGGTTAAAACAGTTGAGCGGTTGGAAGAGGTCCGGAGAAAAATGGATTGAAAAACGGTATAACTTTCGGCAATTTTTAACAGGGGTTCAGTTTGTTAACCGGGTGGCCCATATCGCCGAAGAAATGAATCATCACCCCTTGATTGCCATCGATTACAAACGGGTAACATTAAGGTTAACCTCCTGGCATGCCAGGGGATTAACAGCCCTTGATTTTGACTCCGCCCAAAAGTTTGATGCAGCCTACCAGCAGATTGTAAAAGAAAGGGAAGCGTAAATCGAAGGTATAAACGCTTTATTCTTTCCCCTTTTTCAAGCAAATATTACAGTTTGCCTCTTTTTTCTAATTAAAATTTCGTGTATAATATATTTAGATTAACGAAATAATGAAGAGGTGTATCGCGATCAACGTACAAAAACGTAATTTGGCGATTATGTGGACTGCCAATTTTTTAATTGGCATCAGCTTAACCATGATCTTACCGTTTCTAACCCTCATGGTGGATGCCCTTGGACATTATACGGAAGCCCAGACGCAACTTTGGGGCGGATTGATTTTCGGTGTGACCTTTGTCACTGCTTTTTTATTTTCTCCGGTGTGGGGCCGGTTTGGCGATCATCACGGCCGGAAAAAGATATTGGTCATTTCTGCTTTAGGCAATTCCCTCTGTCTCTTGGTGATGAGCTTTGCCGAAACCGTCATTTTACTATTTATCGCGCGACTCTGCATGGGTTTTTTTGCCGGATTTATATCTATGGCCCAAGCGCTTATCGCCACTCAAACACCTAAAGAGATTGCCGGCAGAGTACTGGGCACATTGCAGACCGGAAATGTGTCTGGAATGTTATTTGGGCCGTTGCTTGGGGGATTGCTTGCAGATCATTTTGGATTCACCTACACCTTTCTCATCACCTCAGCGGCCACGGCAGTGGCAGCCATCCTGGTGGCAACAGGGGTGAAAGAGTACCGAGTTGAAGCTGAAAGTGAAGAAGATGCCCGTGTTTATACAGCCCGGGAAGTGATCAAGTTTATTGTGACCTCTCCCGTCTTGTTTTCAGTCATGTTGATCACGCTGCTGGTCCAAGTGGCTCACTTTGCTATCCAACCTTTGCTTGCTCTGTATGTGGGAGATTTGCATGGTCCCGAAAACCTGGCCTTTTTTGCCGGCCTCGCCTTTTCTGCAGCAGGATTGGGCAACTTGCTTTTTGCCCGCCAGTGGGGAAAATTGGGAGACCGAATCGGACATGATAAAGTCCTGCTGTTACTCCTTGTCTGTGCGGCTGTGGTCTATCTCCCCCAAGCGTTTGTCTCCAGCATATGGCAGCTGGTCGCCTTAAGGTTTTTATTAGGGGTTTTATTTGGAGGAATTATTCCGGCCCAAACGGCCTATGTCAGACAGACAGCCCCCCTTTCCATACAAGGGGAAGTGTTGGGTTACAAACAAAGCTTCCGCTTTGCTGGCAATGCTTTAGGGCCCATGCTGGGCGGTTTTTTAAGCTCTATGTTTGACATCGCTTCAGTGTTTTATATCACCAGTGCCCTTTTGTTGGTCAGTGCTGTCGTTCTCTGGTTTGCCGAGTATAAAACGGCCAAAACAGCCCATCAATTTTAACTGATCCAACCCAGCGTGTTCGCTTTTGCGAACACGCTTTTTTTGTAACCCTCGACCCATGGACTTGTCTCCTGATCTCCCCATCTTCCAACGATGGATTGAAGACAATGTGCATAATTTTCTCCTTAATTTCGCATGGGTCAACCGTATGAGAGGCCGTAAAGGAGAACGCATCCGCCTTCAGGACAAGGTTTATGAAGATCGAATAATTTAAATTGAAAAAAGGGTCAAAAAATAGGGCTTGCTAACCATGGTTTTATTTTCCATTTATTTTAAACTAGTTCATGAAATCTGAATCGACAAGGAGGGATGGGTTTGAGAACAAAAAAACGGCCCCTTCGACGATTTTTGCTCACTTTATTTGTTTTTGTATTTTTGATCGGTAGTCAGCCACACCTCGCTTTTGCTGCCCAAGAAATGAAAAACAGCATTGAAGAAAACATCTCCCAACAGAATCTCTTCTCTTTAAGCAATCTGCTAACGGCCACCGTCCAGCAAGTGAGTGAAAAGATTCGTGCCTTTACGGAAGAAGAATACCAACCCCCGGCTTATGATGCACCGTATACGCCGGCTCGGATGATTCCTGGCCAAACCTACACCATTCCCGTTCAATTGACCAACACCACCACGCAAACATGGAAGCCAAAAGAGTATGTTCTTTCTTATCATTGGACCTTGCCTGACGGAAAAGAGGTCACTACAAAAGGCATTCGACTTGAAACCCGACTGCCACAAGAGATTGCCCCTGGAGAATCGGTGGAAGTGACGGCCAAAGTTCGCCCACCCATCCAAAGCAACCTTAGCAATAAGCCTCACCACTACATCTTAAAATGGGATTTGTATCAACCCAAAAAGAAAACGTGGCTATCCAAAAAGGGAGGCCCGAAAACAGGGGATTATCCCGTCACAGTTGAAGCCCCCGCATCAGACCAGATCGGCTTGGAAAAGTATTTGCAGTACGTGGGCAAAAACACCGGTGCCGGTTCTGTTGCTATGGTTAATCTGTATAACGGAAATCTGGTTTTCAGCTACGATCCCTTTAATAACCCAGGTATTGGCTTAAACACGTTCGTTCGGTTAACTTACAACAGTCTGGACACATCCGATTCACCGGTGGGGCAAGGCTGGACTTTGTCCGCTTCCAGCATTATGCGGGTGGGCAGTCCGCTAAAATTTATCCCCAACGGGAAAAAACCACCGCGGGAAGTCATTTTAACCGATGGAGATGGGACTCGACATGTGTTTCGGCTGAAACATTCCAAAGGGGACAAGCCTGAGTATATTGCTCCTGCAGGCGTCAACCTGTATTTGGAGCGGGTTCAAACAGGCAAGAAAGAGCACCAGTGGGTGTTTACCCGACCGGATCGCACCCAATTCATTTTCGATGAAGAAGGGTATCACATTGCCACCCGGGATAAAAACGGACATGAGCTGAAGTTTATCTATGAAAAAGGCCACTTCCACCCCAAATCCAAAGTATTAACCAAAATTATCGATGCGGCCAACCGGGAAACATTAACGATCCAGTATTACACCAAAAAGGATACGAAAAACCCCAAAATAATCGGCAAAATTAAAACCATTACCGATATTTCCGGCCGCACATTGGCATTTACCTATTATGATAAACATCATGATGTTCGGAGCGGAACTTTGGCCAAATTGGTGGATGGAGCAGGAACCGAAGAAGCTAAGGTGTTCCGGTTCAAATATGATTCCAAATCCTTGCACACCAAATTGGTAGAGGTGACTGATCCCCGGGGCCATACGACTAAATTTCGCTATATCAAGTCGGGAAAAGACAAGGGGAAAGTTGCTCAAATCATAGACCGTCTCAAAGGAGTCACCCACTTCCATTACAAAGATACGGACAAGCCCCCCCATAATAATTCGGAAGTTATCACGACGGTCGTTGATGCGAACAAAAATAAAACCAAATACAAAATGAACGGCTATGGAAATCCCATTGCCATCACGGACGCCAAAAAGAACACCACATTATTACACTGGGATGATGATAACAATGTGGATCGATTGGAAGAACCAAACGGAGCTGTCACCACGTGGGTTTATGATGACAACGGGTTGCTGTTAAGTCATACAGACCCGGTCAATAACGCCATTTTAGATCCTTCCAAACGGAAATCGCTACGCATGGAATATCAATATTCCCATAACGGCCATGTGGCTGATCTGGTCAAAAAAGTGAGCCCTGAAGGGCGCACCTATACCTTTACCTACGATGAACGGGGCAACATCCTTTCGGTGACAGATCCCAAAGGAAACGCCACCAAAAAGGAAGGGGACTATACCACCACATACACCTATCACGGCTCATCGGGTCTACTGCACACCATAACGGATGCCAATGGAAACGTCACCACTTACGGTGATCCTGAAGCACCCAACTATGGGTATGATCCCAACGGTTTTCCCCTTACCGTTACTGATGCCCTTGGTCATGTCACCCAATACAAATATGGCCCCAGGGGAGAAGTACTGGCCATTACGGACGCTAAAGGCAAAACCAGCGAATATACCTACGATACCTTCAACCGGCCTTTGACCAGCAAAGTGCCCAAAGATCAGGACAAAGGGGAATATATTGTCACCCCTGCTCCCGTTTATGATGAAAACGATAATATCATCGTTCAGACGGCACCCAATGGGGCTAAAACCTACTATAAATATGATGCCGCAGACCAGATGATCGAAGCCAAAGACCCCCCCGATTCAGAATCGGCACCGGAGCGGATCACCACCTACGAGTATGATCCTGTGGGCATGTTGATCAAGCAGACGGAGCCGTTAGGCAATTTAACGCCAGACGATCCGGACGATTATACCACCACTTATACCTATGATGAATTGTATCAACTGACCAGCGTGACCAATAGTTTAGGGCATACCATTACGTACGTATATGATGAAGTGGGCAATCTGGTCCAAGTGACCGAACCAAAGGGAAATGAGACCGATGAAGAAGGGGACTATACCCTCAAGGCCAAATATGATTTGAATCATCGCCTGATCGAAGAAATTGACGCAGAAGGGTACAGCATCAAATATGCATATGATCATGATGGAAATCAAACCCATGTGACAAATAAGGAAGGGCATACCTTAACCAGGGTTTATGATGAACGGGGCCTTTTAACGGAAGTGCATATCCCCCATGATAAGGGTAAAACCAATATTATCCGCTATGAATACGACCAGGTGGGCAACCAGATAAAAGTGGTCGCTCCCAGGGGAGTGGAGCGCGGTGATGAGGAGGCCTTTACCCAGGAATTTGTTTATGATGCTTTAAACAGGGAAATTGAGATTATCTATCCCCGAGATCCTGCCAGTGACGATCCCCGCTACCGTGCAGTGCATAAGATGAAAAAATACTATGACGAAGTGGGCAATCTCATCAAGGTGAGCGCCCCTCCGTCCGAAGGACAGAACGTGCGCAATGAAACCACATACACCTATTTTGATAATGGCTGGATGAAAAGCTCCACGGATCCCTGGAATATTACCACCCAATATGAATACAACGAATTGGGTTTGCAAACCAAAAGGGTTGTAACCAGTGCCGGGGGATCAAGCCACCGCACCATGGGATGGTCTTACTATCCCGATGGCAAATTGAAGTCAATAACGGATGATGGGGTGCCTGTAGGTCAGCACGTGGTCCTGGTGGATAACAGCGATGCTCAAAATGTGGAATTTACCGGAGAATGGCAAACGGCAGAAGATGAACAAGGTTATTACGGTTACAACTATCACTACATTCAAAGTGCCCATGAAGAGGATTCGTTTACTTGGAAACTCAATATCCCCCAATCTGGAACATACACGGTTTATGTTCACTATCCCATTTATTCCAAGGCCGCCACTAAAGTGACCTACACCATTGAGCATCAGGAGGGCAGCACCTCCAAAACGGTAGACCAGAGCAAGAACGGCGGCGAATGGGTGTCTCTGGGACAATATGAGTTTGACGAAACAAAAATTGGAACAATTACCGTATCAACAAGTGAAGATGGAACCCTTCTGGCCGATGCGGTTAAGCTGGTGCGTCAAAACGAACAAGATGAGGACCAGGAAAAGAAACAACTGGATTATTACTATGATGCCAACGGCAATCTGATTACCATTACCGATTCCAGTCCTGACGCAGAAATAGACACCTATCAAATCACCTATACTGAATTGAATGAAATTGAAAAAGTGGAAGAATTAAAAGACGGTAAAACAGTTCATACCACTGTTTATACCTATGATGCCAACGGTAACGCCGTCAAACGCATCCACAATGATGATGTGGCCGAATACGTCTATAACCAGCGCAATTTGGTAGAAAAAATTATCACCACACAAAAAGGCAAGGAACCCACCATCACCACCTTTGAATATACGAAGAACGGCTTAAAACTGAAAGAAACCAAAGGAAACGGCAACATTGTCACCTATTCCTACTATTGGGATGACTTATTAAAAGAACAAACCGAGAAAAAACCGGATGGAACCATCGTTAACCAGCATCTTCTGGAATATAACGCTGACGGCCATAAAGTCAAAGATACCCTTACCATGCTGGATGCAAACAACAAGACGGTCAAAAGCGTCCTTTCCTACAAGTATACTCCCTTGGGCCAGATTGCGGAGTATACCAAAACGGGGGATAATGCCAAAACAGAAGCGTATGTTCATGATGCGAATGGCAACGTCATTAAAGAGACCATCGACGGCAAAACAACCCACTTTACCTATGATCGTAACAGACTGGTTTCAGCCACTGCACAAGGTGTAACCATTCATTACAACTACGATCCCTTTGGCCGTCTCGATACGGTAACGGTAGGAGACAGACAGATTGAAAAGTATAAATATGACGGCTTTGATCGGGTGACTGAATTCCACAGCCTAAATAAAGAGGGAGTGACTGAACGGACCCGCTACGTCTATGACCCGTTAGATCGAACCGTTAAACAAACCATCAAGGCGGGGACTGAAGACGAAAAAACCACAGAATTTCAATATTTAGGTTTGTCTGATCAGCTCCTCCATGAAGAGGTAGAGGGGAAAATTACTAAATCTTACCAATATACGCCTTGGGGTGAACGCCTCTTCATGGTAAACTACGCTGACGACGAACAAGGGGAGTATTCCTATTATGGCTATAATCCCCACACTGATGTTGAACAGTTGACCGATGAACAGGGGGATCCCCGGGCGACCTATGGGTATACGGCTTACGGTCAAAACGATGAACAAGCTTTCACCGGGGTTGATAAACCGGATCCCGAAAGGCCTGATGCAGAACCCTACAACAGCTTCCGCTTTAATGCCAAACGTTGGGACCCCGCCACCCAGCAATATGACATGGGCTTCAGGAACTATGATCCAGGATTAAACCGCTTCCTGACCCGGGATATGTATAATGGCGCACTGGCCGATCTCAATCTGGCAGCCGATCCTTACACCAACAATCCCTATGCTTTCGCCAGCGGAAATCCCATAACCAATGTTGAATACGATGGACACATTGCCTTCGCCATTGTGCTAGTGCCCATATCGGCCAAAGCCATCGCCTGGACAGCGACCGCCGTTGTGGCCACCGCCGCAGCAGTCTATACCGCCCATCAAATTTCTCAATCAGACATTTTTGAAGACGATACGGAGACCACTACTACCAGCGCTCAAACCAGCGCCCAAACAGCAGTTAAAGATATCGCTGCGGAGGTTAAAGCCCATGCTCAAGAGGTAGCCAGAAAACGGGGCAAGGAGAATGACTGTATCAAATCCCTGAGAAATCCCAACGTCACAGGCCAAGTACAGTACGGCTGTACCGATCTCAGCTTGAGGGTGATTGACCAGCGGATTAAAGATGCCAAGGCCCAAACAGATAAAAAGAAGCAAAACGCCATTTTGCGCGGGTCGTTCACGTACGCTGCGGTAGAATACATCGATAATCAAGGGAACATCCAATACAAAGTGTTCCGCAACATCTCGTTCAATGAGATCAGGGCAAACCCCGATGCCTACAAGGGAAGGCCGGCCTATGGCGTCCATGCTGAGGAATTGATGGATGAATGGCTGCAGGATCATGGCATTACGCCTGACCGGGTGAGGAGGATTTATATTGAGCAGAGTCCTTGCGGACGCAATCCGTATCAATGTTCAAGCATCGTCAATAAATATCAGAAGGCTGGAGCGAAGGTGACCTACAGTTTTTATACTGAGGCCGACAAAAAAGCGATCATAAGGGCTGTTCTCTTTGCCATTAGAGGCATTCTAGGCTTCTAACCGTAGGTGTGGGGCCGGCATCTGCAACCTTTATTTGATGCCGGTCCCGTATTATACTTGAAAGAAAGGAGGAGACCAGATGGCCGGAACATGGAAAGAGGTATTAAAGCAAAGGGATTTTTGGATTGATTATTTTTTCCTGCAAACGGACCCGGAACAATGGCAGCATGAATACACCTTAAGCGATGATCTTTTTACATATGAATATGAGAAGCGGATTTGCTTCCCTGTGACCGATTCCATTGGCATTATTCTGGAAATGGGGGAGTATCTCCCCAGTACGTCACTGCTGGTTTATGACCAAACGTGCCCTGAAGGAATTTTGATCGGTCATTTTGATGATTCCCAGCCTTATCCCATTGTTTTTCGATTTGAAGAAGCGGCGCAGTTGGGAGAGTACCTGGCTCGTCATCTTCCCGAGTATCCTTCCGTACCGTACATTTTGCTCAGCAATTTTATGGCCATTACCGAGGAAGATGACTTAGATCGCATCCATCAAAAAACAATGGCGGCCTGGCGCCAACTTGGCTTGTTTTCCGATGAATTTATTAAAAAAGAGATTATTGATAAAACCACTTATCCCATTAAAGGACTTAATTATAACTATCATCCCGAGATCGGCTGGCATTGGGTGGGAGAACCTTCTTATTTAAGCTATCGAACGCTAAACCATCCAAACTTTCCTTTTAAACTGCTTCAAACGATCTTTGAACATGTGGGTGTAAAATACGACTAATGAAATAAGCGCGTGTCCTACTTGAGACACGCGCTTATGTTTTGCTTATGACAATAAGACCGGTCGGTTAAAAAGAGCAGATTTGCAAAAATTTTCCCTTTCTGCAGCAATAATTTTCCCAGATTAATACCCATACTATGAACAAACTGTTGAGCACAAGACAAAAAGGAGGTTAGCGATTTTGTCTTACCGCTGTTTTTATTGTGATCATGAGATTGACCCCTACGAGATGCACATGGTGACTTTAAATATCATGGATGATGAACGGGATGAATTTTTGTGCGACGAATGTTATCAAGAATGGCTGGAAGGATTAAAAGGATAAAGCTTTAAAAGGCAAGCCTGATGGGCTTGCCTTTTAAAGTGGGGATCGTTACCAATTGATGGGCGCTGTGCTACAATATAATCAAGATCAGAAATAATCAAGGTCAGAAGCGCACAGCCAGCTAGAAAGGATGAAACAATGCAATCGACAGATCAAATTTTGGTTGCTGAAGAAGTGTTAAAACTTTATCAAACGGATCGCGATTCATTTATTCAAGAGTGGCTACAAAAGACCAAGGACACCTTGGTGGAGGCCCTGGACATACAGTTTATTGAATTATCTCCTGATAAGGTGGTTCTACAAATGCCAGTGGGGCCTAAAACAAAACAGCCCCTTGGCTATTTGCATGGGGGCGCTTCAGTTGCGTTAGCCGAAAGTGCTGCCTCCTATGCCACCATGCTTAATATTAACCCTAAAGAAAAAATAGCCTTTGGCCTGGAAATAAACGCCAACCATATTAAATCAAAACGTGACGGTGTAGTGACGGCGATCGCCACACCTTATCATAAGGGAAGGTCAACCATGGTGTGGGACGTTAAAATATTGGACGAGAATAATGATTTGATTTGTATTTCCCGCTGTACAATGGCTGTTTTGGATAAGAGGAAGTGACAACTCCATGCTCTTTCCCTGGTTGTTACCAACTTCCACATCTCCAGGCCGTTTTGCCCAGGCACTAGGCTTGCTGGAGCAGCAAACAGTAGGGTCAAAGCTTGCACACCCCTTATCATTGACCCTTCAACCCGGGCAACTTGTTGAAGGAAAAGTGATTCAACTCTTACCGCATAATACAGCTTGGATTCAACTTGGCCCGTTCAAAGTGTTGGCTCAACTAAACATTCCCCTTCAACAAGGCCAACAGGAATGGTTTCAGGTGGCCCAAGCTGCGCACCCCGTTATATTAAAGGTGATCACATCGGCTAAGGGGGAAGCCCCAGGCCATTCTGCTAATCACAAATGGACAACCCTCTTTCAATGGCTGGGTGTGGAAGATACGTCCATCAACAGAGAGCTTATTCACCAACTTTCGGCCCGTCAGGTAGCCCTCACACCTGCATTGTTCAAACAGATTCAACTGGCGTTATCCCAGACAGGGACCGGGAAATTGGAGATAGAAGCCGTTTTGTGGGCGACACAAAAAGGATGGCCTCCTACGCCAGCTGTGATCCGGTCCCTGGTCACCTACTGGAATCATCCCGATCTGGCCCAACTGCTAAATGAGTTGAAACAAAGCTTGCCTCCTGAACAGGCCGTCCTTTGGCAGGCAGTTTTAAACAACCTGCCAATCAAAGATTTTTCCGCCCAAAATTTACGGCAGTATCTTCACCAGCTGCTATTTGATTTTAAGCAAACCAAACCGTCAACAACTATGGTGGAACAGTCCAATTTACCTCACCTTCTTGATGCGTTGCTAAGGGACCCAGCCCTTCCTGGTTCCGTCCATAAAAAAGCTGAACAGCTGCTCTACTATCTCGCTGGACAGCAGCTGATGCTAAAGAGCGACGCACCCGGCTCACCGTTGGCTTACTTGCTTTTTCAGTTTTTAGTGAATCATTACAACCAACAGCAGACGGTTTATGGCAAATTGGAAGGATATTCCGATCCAAAAGGAAAACTGGATACAAAGCATTGCCGCCTGCTCCTTTATGCTCGGCCGCAGCATCTCGATGAGTTATGCGTTGATATATTCATTCACAGCAAAATGATTTCCATTAAACTTTACAATAATGCACTTCCCCAAGAATGGCTCGATCATTATAAACCTGTTCTGGCCAAAGGGTTAGCGAGCCAAGGATACCTATTGGGGTCCTTACTGGTCAAAAAATGGGAGGCCCTGGGGGAAAGGAGCCTTCCCAACCGCAAGTATGGAGAAGGGCCAAGACCCTATCAGGGGGTGGATATCCGCCTATGAGACCCAACCAACCAGCCATAAAAAAAGCGGTGGCCGTTCATTATGATCCAGACAAACATGAGGCTCCTCAGGTCACAGCCAAAGGAGAGGGGTTCGTTGCCGAACGCATCATTGATGAGGCCATGAAGCACCAAATTCCCATTTACGAAGATCCGTCTTTAGTTGAACTGCTGGGCAAAATTGAATTAAATGAGCAGATTCCAGAAGAACTGTATGGTGTCATGGCCGAAGTGCTCACGATGATTTATCAATTGGATCACCAATTGAAAAAGGAACGGGAAAAAAATCCCTAAGCTGAAGACGCAAGGAATCAAAGTAATAGCCAACGCCCAAGCATCAGGATGCCTGGAATGGTTATTAGCGATAGAATGATGGAAATAAGGGTGGTCAGCGCCGCAAAGTGTTCATCCCGTTTATAGCGGGCCATGATAATCGAAGCGGTCGTTAAAGAAGGCATCGTGGCCTGAATCAAGACCACCATTTTTAACGTTTCATCCATGTCCAATAAAAGCAGTAACACCAGGGCTAAGGCGGGAACCATAATCAATTTCAACACCAAAGGAAAGGTGACCAAACGGACCCCTTGGAAAGTGCGCTGGGTCACCATAAGATAGATTAACAAGCCAACATAGATCATGGAAAGGGGAGCTGTCAATTGGGCAAAGGACTGGATCACATCATAAATGATGCCAGTCGGCCTAATGTTAAGAGCGGCCAACGAAAGACCTCCAATAGCCGTCAATAATGGAGGGGTTATAATTGATTTGACGGTGGTCCAGGAAAAACCATTGTGGCGGTTTAGCAAATAGACGCCCAACGTCCACAGGGTGATACACATCCCCGTATCAAATACGGCGGCAAAAAGGGCCCCCTTGGCCCCAAATAAAGCCGTACAGATGGGAATGCCCACGATTCCCGTATTACCAAGCCCGCCCAAAAAAGCAATTTCCGGCTCTTTATCCTTTGTAAATTTAAACAATTTGGCTGCCCCGTAACTGAGAAGCAATCCGACAATGGAAAGGGAGGCAGCGCAAAGGAAAACCAAGACCACTTGTTTAAATAAATGAGCATCCACCTCTAACTGAAAAATGCCATGCAGGATAATGCTAGGCAAAGCGACATTAAGAATAAGGGTCATTAAAAATTGACGTACATCTGGTGTGGGCTTAACGAAATGGCCTAAAACAAGACCGGAAGAGATCAGAATGGCCATCAGCACCACGGTATTGATCAATACCGGAAAGTCCATCTCCTCCAAGTTGTCTCCTTTCCCATTTGACGTTATCTTCAAACGAAAGCATAACATAACCTCTTCTTAATTTAAAGATAATTGGGAGCAAGGAGAATCCAAGGCACCAACTAAAGGAGCATCGCCATGGCTTTTGGTATCAAACGAGCAGAATTGGAAGAGTGGAAGAGAAAAGTGGCGACAGGAGAAATCGCTTTTCTAACCCATTATTGGTTACACCCCAAATACCCTGGTGTGAAAACGGTAACCAAAGTGGGCTGTTCTGATGTCAAGAAATTAATTGAATGGGGAAAAAAAGAGGGCCTCTCAGCTGAATGGGTGGATTGGCACCCCCATTACCCTCACTTTGATCTCATCGGGGAAAGGCAGCGGAAAATATTATACAAGTATAAGCTGTATGATCAAATCCGACGTTTTAATATTTGACAAAGGATTTTAAATGGCCGATCCCAGGTGTTAGGTGTAGAAGTTGAGATATAACGCCGTTTACTTCAAAGCATTTCATTGGATATTTGCCCAACTGTTGTTTATAATAAACCTCAGAAAGACCAATGTTTGCATTTTTTGGAAAGGAGATGGACCATGGACCCTCAAGCTAAAAAATCAGCATTGCGTGGAATTACATACGGTTTGTACATTGTTGGTACCAAAGATGATAATGGGGTTAATGGTTTTGCTGGTAACTGGCTGACCCAAACTTCTTTTGAACCACCCTTAGTGGCCCTGGCAGTTAAAGCTGATACTCGTTCCCAGGAACAAATTGCTAAAAGCGGTGTATTCAGCGTTAATATTTTGGAGACTGGTCAAAAGGAATTTGCGTCCGCCTTTTTCCGCTCGGTTGAACCGGAAGGCAACACGCTAGCGGGACATGAATTTTATACTGAAAAAACAGGTTGTCCCATTTTTAAAGATGCCTTGCGTTTCTTTGAATGTAAGGTGGTAGATAAAATAGAAAAAGGGGATCACTATATTTACGTGGGTGAAGTGATCAATGCTGGAGTTCATCGTGAGGGAGAACCAATGACCTTAAAAGAAACAGGCTTTTATTATGGAGGCTGATCAGCAGCCCATCATTACGTTTTGGCGGCTCGTCCCGACAAGCCGCCATTATCAATCGCTTTTACTTGACATTTAACATAATTCAGTCAAAAATTAAAATAGTTGCTCAAGGATCACCTTGAGTGACTATTTTTTGTTTTAAAAGGGGAAAGATCATGTATCCAGACAGGCTTTGGACGAAAGATTTTGTGATATCTACATTTATCAATTTTTTTATCACCATCAATTTTTTCAGCTTAATGGTGATTATCACCGTCTATGCAATGGATATCTTTCATTCCGTTCCCAGTGAAGCGGGCCTAGCCTCAAGTATTTTTATTATTGGCGCCGTTTTCTCCCGTATTTTGGCCGGTCGCTTGATCGAACGGGTGGGGCGCAAAAAAATGCTCTTTTTGGGTCTTTTCCTGGGATTGGCCATGACACTGCTCTATTTTTCGATTCAAAGTGTGCTGGCCCTACTGGTTATTCGGTTTATCCATGGGGCAGCATTTGGCGTGGCCAGTACATCAATTGGAACCATCGTCTCCAGCATTATTCCCGAACAAAGACGGGGACAAGGAATCGCTTATTATATGTTAAGTGCAACATTGGCCACCGCGATTGGTCCTTTTATGGCGATTATGATTAACCAGTATAGCGGTTATACCATGATCTTTTTAGTTTGCGCCATCTTTTCGGCTTTAAGCGTATTGTCTGCCTTGTTTTTAAAGGTTCCGGAAATAAAGCTGACTGCGGAGCAAATCAAAGAGACAAAAGGAATAAGTCTCAGCAGTTTTTTTGAAATAAGGGCTCTTCCCATTTCAACCGTAATCTTGGTTCAATACTTTGCATATTCTAGTGTAATCTCCTTTATTACCGCCTATGCCATTGAGATTAACCTGGTGGAAGCTTCCAGTTTCTTTTTTGTAGTGATCGCTATCGCCATCTTTATCTCGCGACCCATAACCGGACGACTGTTTGATATCAAAGGAGAAAATTATGTTTTATACCCCTCTTTTATCATTTTTGCTTTAGGAATGGTTGTTTTAAGCCAAGCCAGTCATCCCCTTGTTCTTCTATTGGCGGCGGCGATCATCGGATTAGGGGCGGGAACGATACAATCTAGTAGTCAAGCGGTGGCCATTAAGGTGACACCTCGTCACCGTTTGGGATTGGCCAATTCCACCTATTTTACCTTTATGGATATTGGTGTTGGATTTGGTCCTTTTCTTCATGGCTTCATTATCCCAGTCACCGGTTACCGGGGGCTATACTTGGCGATGGCCTTAGTGGGGCTTGTCTGTCTCTTTATTTATCATGTGCTGCATGGCAAAAAGGCTACCAAAGGGGATGATGAATGGCATGTTCAAAAGGAAAAAGCTTCCCCCTAACGGGAAAGCTTTTTTGACGATGATCATTACACCTCGTTGATGTCCACTATAATTTATTTTTTATATCGATGAGATATTTAAAAATAACACCTATGGCCCCTACATAATAGGCGATCAAGATGATCCAACCGGTGGGATCAAGAGGCATCAGATTGACTAAAATGAAGAGAGGAAAAACGTAATGGAGCAGGCCATTTAGGAAGCTGGCTAAAAGTGAAAGTGAAAATGAGCTGCTTTGAACCGATACATACAGGGTGACGAGAAAATCGACGGCGATCAAAGCTAAAACAACCCACATGGTATACAGCATCAAACCGGAGAGGGCAAAGGACATTTCCTGACCTCCTTCAATCAGACTTGCTATTCACACTATATGCAGATCAAGATCAAGATTGTTCCCGACCAAAAGCGGAAATTATGCCCATATATAATTGTTTAGGCAGTGTAAAACCGGTGAATAAAGGGAGTCGCAAAGACGAATGATAGGGAGAAAATCTATCCAAAATGGTATGAAGGAAAAAGGTGATTTCCATGTTAATGGAAGCTTCCATCAACCCGGGATGGAATTTTGATAACAGCTATGCCCGCCTCCCAAAAACACTCTTTACCTTGGTGGAACCCACCCCTGTGAGAGAGCCTCAGCTGATCATCCTCAATGAATCGTTGGCCCATACTCTTGGACTAAAGGCAGAGGCCCTTTATACAAAAGAGGGTGTGGCTCAACTAGCGGGCAATAAGCTGCCAGCTGGAGCTGAGCCTTTGGCACAGGCCTATGCAGGCCATCAGTTTGGTCAGTTTACCAAGTTAGGAGATGGCAGGGCGATATTGCTAGGCGAGCAAATCACCCCCCAAGGGGAACGCTTTGATATTCAGCTAAAAGGATCTGGAAGAACCCCCTATTCCCGAAGTGGGGATGGACGGGCTGCGCTGGGCCCCATGTTGCGCGAATACATCATTAGCGAAGCGATGCATGCCCTGGGCATTTCCACTACCCGTAGTCTGGCTGTCGTGACAACGGGGGAACCTGTTTACCGAGAGACCAAACTGGACGGCGCCATACTGACCCGAGTGGCGACCAGTCACCTCCGCGTGGGCACCTTTCAATACGCGGCCGCCTGGGGCGGTGAGGAGGTGTTACGCACACTGGCCGACTATGCGATAGAGCGCCATTACCCTCATATCGCCGATCAAAATAAACGCTACTTATTATTATTAAAAGAAGTGGTAAAACGGCAGGCAGAATTGATTGCCAAGTGGCAATTAGTAGGGTTTATTCACGGAGTGATGAACACCGACAATATGACTATCAGCGGAGAAACGATTGATTATGGCCCCTGTGCCTTTATGGATACGTATGATCCCGATACCGTTTTCAGTTCCATTGATTTTTACGGTCGCTATGCCTATAAAAATCAGCCCCCCATCGCATTATGGAATCTGGCCCGATTTGCAGAAACATTGCTGCCCTTATTGGATCAAGATCAAAATAAAGCTCTTCAAATCGCCAAGGAGGCTTTAGCGGACTTTGCCATACATTTTCGTCATCACTGGCTAAAGGGGATGCGAGCCAAACTGGGTCTCCATACGGAAGAAAGGGAGGATGAAACGTTAATCGAAGAGCTGCTAAACTTGATGCACAAACATCAAGCCGACTATACCAACACCTTTCGCGCGATAACCATCGGCCATTTGGAAGGTTTAGCCCTGTTTGAGACAAAAGCATTTGCCGATTGGCATCACCGCTGGCAAATCAGAAGGAAAAAGGAACCTCAACCTCTTCATAAGGGGGAAGAGTTGATGCGCCAATCAAACCCAGCCATTATTCCCCGTAACCACCGTGTAGAAGAAGCATTGGAAAAAGCTGTAAAGCAGCAAGATTACAGCGTCATGAAGCGACTATTAACCGTACTGGCCGATCCATACGCTTATTCACCTGAACAAGAGGAATATGCCACATTGCCAGAACCCTCTGATGAGCCTTATGTTACCTATTGCGGAACATAGGGAACTATAAGGAACAGCCATTTTATCAAATATCATCCCACGTCTCACAATGTGGGACGATCAATGAATGATAAATTAAATGTTAAGGAGTGATGATCATTGTCTAAAAAAGTTTTAATTGTAACCGGAGATGCGGTGGAAGCGTTAGAGGTATATTATCCTTACTACCGCTGCTTGGAAGAAGGATATGAAACAACAATTGCGGCACCCACAAAAAAAGTACTGAATACCGTGGTTCATGACTTTGAAGATTGGGAAACATACACTGAAAAACGAGGCTATAAAATTGAGGCCCACGCTTCCTTTGCAGAGATCGATCCGGCTGATTATGACGGGTTAATAATCCCTGGTGGACGTGCTCCAGAGTATATCCGCTTAAATGAACACCTTCCAGGCATTGTTGCACATTTTTTTGAAACAAACAAACCGATCGCGGTTGTCTGCCACGGTAGCCTGATCTTTAGCACCATAAGCGAAAAACTGAAAGGAAGAACGTTAACCGCTTATACCGCTTGTCGGCCAGATGTGGAGCGCATGGGGGCCAAGTATATCTCTGAACCGTTTCATGTGGAAGGCAATTTAATATCTGGACATGCTTGGCCTGATCTGCCAACCATAATGAAAGAGTTTATTAAGAAGCTGAATGCATAAGCCATCCTTAAAAGGACAGGACCCAAAGATTGCGGGCAACAATCTTTGGGTCCATTTTTATCATGCCATATCACGCATTCTATTTTATATATGGAAGATGGAAGAAGAGGCATGCTGAGGCGGGTATCCTTTGATCACCTCAATACTTCATATCTTTTCTAGTTTACATAATATATATTATCGGACTCATAAAATTAGAAGTTTTTAACACATAAAATGGAAAATCTGAGTTTAATCACTAATGAC